>JBJTCG010000034.1:0-22367 GCA_046091725.1 Flavobacteriales bacterium
CAGCGTAAAACAACTTAGACCCAAAGTATTTAATGAGGTAAACAGTTGTATACAACTGTTTACCTCATTAAATACTTTGGGTCTAAGTTGTTTTACGCTGATACCGCCGAAATGAAAAACGGCGAAGTTGTTTTTGATGGCGCCAAGCAAAAACCCGGTATTGTTGGCTTGTTTTTGCCAGGTCAAAGGTATTTTGAGTTCGTTTACAACAACGAAGAAATTCAGCTCGAAACCAAAGGCCCAGACTTTATGGCTAACCTAGTAATTAAAAAGTCCGAAGAAAACAAAGTTTTTATTCCATACGTCAAGTTTATTTCAGCCAAAAAAGCAGACATTGCTAAACTTGCTGAGCAACGTGGTAAATTAAGTGCTGAAGATGCCCAATACAAAGCACTCAGTACACAAATTGATGCGCTCAATAAAGAGGTAGATAACTATCAATCATTACTTGTTGCCAACAACCCTGGTCGTTTGGTTTCCAAAATTGTGAAAATGTCTATGGAGGTTGTGGTGCCTGAAGCGCCAAAAGATGCAAACGGCAAAATCATCGATTCTAGTTTTTCATACAAATATTATTTTGCGCATTATTGGGATAACGTCGATTTCAAAACTGATGGGCTTGTTAACAACCCCATATTTGCCAATAAACTCGAGTTCTATTTTGGCAAACAAATGATGATCCAACATTGGGATACCATCATCAAGTATGCTTTCCAATTCTGTGATGCGTTGGATCCGAAATCCAAAATGTTCGAATATTCTGTGGGCTGGATAGCTTCTACTTACGGAAAAAGCGACATCATGGGTATGGATAAAGTATACTACTATATGCTGAAGCGTTATTTCTGTACCAAAGATGCTTCAGGAAAATCGCCAGCGTTTTGGGTCGCCGAAGATAAATTCAAAGACCTCTGCGAAAACCTGGACAACAAAATGAACACGGTAATGGGTATTATGCCGCCCAACCTCATTTTGCGCGATACTACTGATACCAAATGGCTCGATTTCTATAGTTTGAAATCAGAATACACCATTCTATATTTTTGGGATCCTGAGTGCGGTCATTGCAAAAAAGTGACGCCTAAAATTCAAACATTGTATGCCGAAAAATGGAAGGCGCGTAACATTGAGGTTTATGCGGTCGGAAAAGGGGTGGGCAAAGATTTCGAGGCCTGGAAAAAATACATTCATGAGAATAAACTCACTTTTATCAATGTAGCTGTCACCAATAGTATTTACGAAATAGCTAAAGTGACACCTGAAAAATTAGTTCAGTTGTATCCTGGTGAAAAAGGAAAACCAACCACTTTACAAAGTTTAAACTATCAACAGACTTACGATATTTATTCAACGCCAAAGGTTTTTGTCTTAGACAAGGACAAAAAAATCATTGCAAAGAATTTATCGGTTTCTCAATTGGAAGACTTACTTGATCGTTTGCAAAATAAGTCGGAATTGCCAAAGTTATTTCCGCCAGACCCAGAGGAAGACAAACACATGCAACAAGACTAATTCATGGTGCAAGAACTTCGTGCAACACTCGAGCAGTCTGAACAATGGCTGATCACCACTCATAAAGGCCCAGACGGCGATGCAGTTGGTAGCGTGGTGGCTTGGGCGGCACTTGCTGAACAGCTAAAAAAGCCCTATCATATTATTTTTCCAGATCAGCCAGCTGATTACTTGTTGCCGTTTTTAGCTGATTATCATTGGTCTGTATATGCGACAGAAAATAGTTACACTGCAGATGTTTTGTTTTGCCTTGACTACAATGCGCCAGGTAGGGTTGGAGAAGTCATGTCAGATTTCATTGTATCGTTTTCGGCCACAAAAGTTATGCTAGATCACCATCCGGGTCCGGATGCATTTTGTGATTTTGTAGTTTCAAAACCACAGTTGTGTTCCACGACACAAGTAATCTACGAATGCTTGGAAGAGTTGGGTTGGGAGTCTTATGTCAATCTGGCTATGGCTCAGGGTATTTACCTAGGCTTAATGACCGACACCGGTTCCTTTCGCTTTCCTTCTGTCAATGCTAAAACCCATCAAATAGTAGCGCATCTATTCAGTCTTGGTTTGAAACAATATCAAATCCATGAGGCAGTTTATGATGTCAATACGGTTTCACGTTTACAACTGAGGGGTTATGCAATTGCAGAAAAGCTGCAAATGTTTGATAAACAGGGAATTGGACTCATCACCCTATCTAAAACTGAACTTGAAAGATTCAATTATCAGAAAGGCGATACAGAAGGTTTGGTGAATGTGATTCTTTCAATTGCAGGCATGCAAGTGGCTATTTTTATGATGGAAACTACCGAGGGTGTTAAATTTTCTTTCAGATCTAAAGGCGAGCGATATGTCAATGCGTTTGCACAACAATATTTTGGAGGTGGTGGTCATCAATATGCAGCCGGAGGCTTTTGGCCTTCTGACTTGCAAACTGCATTGGATCGTCTCTTGCAGCACTTGAAAGAATTGTAAGCATGATAGGTTCAGTGCGTATATTTTACCTTTATCTATTGTTGTTTGTCATGTTAAATGCATGCAAACGGCCACAGCCCAACACCCCTAAAAACACAAACTGGAGCAACGCTCATTCCGTTGACTTCAATCAAGAATTGAGTGCACGAGAAGAGCTAAAGATCAACACATTTTTGGCTCATTATCGCGAATTGAAAATGCAAAAATCCGAATCTGGTCTGCGTTACATGATCTATCAAAAAGCTGCAAGCGATCTACCTTTAGCAGTTGATGGTCAAAGCGCTGCCATTCAAGTAGTGGTCAAAACCCTCGATCAAAAAATTTGTTACCAAACGCCCAAAGATGAAGTAGAATGGTTGAACATTGCTCATTCTGAAAAAGAAACGGGCATACACGAAGCCCTGATGCTCATGAGAAAAGGCGAGGCTGCTAAATTGATTTTACCTAGTTACTTAGGTCATGGTTTACTCGGAGATCGCCAAAGTATCCCGCCACAAAGTATCCTTTACATCGACCTAAAATTGATTGAATTGAAATGAAACATATCCTAAACATCTCTTTGTTTTTCATTGTGCTGTTGTCTTGCCAAGACAAGCCAGCGCAGCAAACAACAGCAAAAAATATTGTTAAGGCAAATTCAGCTACCAACAATGATTTTGACACAAGTGCTGGTGCCTCCAAGCAAAATCTGATCAACTTCGAGAAAGGCAAGGTCAGTGGTGTTAAAAAATTAGCCAACGGAATCGTACTCAAATGGATCAAAAGAGGGCAGGGGCCTCGCTTTCAAACAGGTGAAATGGCGCTCATCGACTACCGATTGGCATTGCCAGATGGCAAAATCGTTGATGGCAATAATCGCATCAAAATGCCATTCATTCCGTTTGTTATTGGCTACAGCATGCAAACAGCAGGTTGGGACCTCGCTTTTACTGAATTGCGCGTTGGGGACTTCGTTAAAATTGAAATCCCAGCTGTTTTGGCTTACGGTTCAAAGGGTATAAAAAACGTCATTGAACCCAATACCGACAACTGGCTTTTTGTAAAAGTCATTTCAAAAGTAAAGCCAAGTGTTGATGCTGACGGTATCAGAAGTTGGCGCTTGGCAAAAGGCGAACCCTTTGAATTGGCTTCAGCTTCAGAAAAAGAAATCGCTTATGAATTCATTGCGTCAACACCGAGTAGGGCCAATGCTATCAATGCACGAAAATTTCCTTTGCGCTATGTTCCTGGTCAAAAAACTGTTGTTCCTGGTCTTCGTAAAATACTGAAAAATGCCCTAAAAGGAGAGCGCTATTATGTGATTCTAAGTCCTCAACAGGCCTATGGTAAAAAGGGATACAACAATTTGATTGGTCCGGATGAGTCGGTTTTCTTTCTAGTGGATATCCTTGGAGTCAGGTCCATTTCATAAGAAATCTGTAAATTTGCATTGAAAATATTGGTTTTGCACAAAATATTCCGCTTCTTATTCATTTGCCTTTTTGCTGCGCAGACATTGCAGGCACAACGCGCCCTTGATACCATCGAAACTGAGGTAGGTAAGATAGTTTTGTACAGCAACAAAACCTGGTCGTTTTTGCAGATATCCACTTTTGATGGCATCATGAATCCGCGTATTCATCTAGAAATGTTAGCCCAAGACCCTAGTTTTAAACACCCCTGGAGCAACGATGTCTGTTTTACAAGTCGCAACGACATGGGTAAACTCAAAGACACCCTATGGTTATGTGTCAACGATGATTACGATCAAAATTTTCATATGCCGGCTCCTGGTATTGTTACTTCTCGCTACGGTCCTCGTAATGGAAGAAGTCACAATGGAATCGATATAGATTTGGAAACAGGAGATACCGTTTACGCAACTTGGTCAGGAAAAGTACGCTACGCAAAATACAACGATGGTGGCTACGGAAATCTGGTTATTATCAGGCATCCTAACGGCCTTGAAACTCTTTATGCTCACTTGAGTAAGTTTTTGGTGTATCCCGATCAAGACATCGTAGCGGGTGAGCCCATTGGACTTGGTGGAAACACGGGTCGTTCTTATGGGTCGCATTTGCATTTTGAGATCCGATTCTACGACGTCCCTATGAATCCAGAAGAAGTCATTGATTTTGCTGCCAAAGACCTCAAGAACGAAAATCTTTTTGTTCATAAAGGCCTATTCAGGCCCGGTGCAAAACCATCTGATTACTACGAAGATCATCCAACAGAAGTCATTCAAGCACCCGTTGTGGTTAGGACTCCACAAGTCCGATACTACAAGGTTAGGCCAGGTGATACACTCACAGAAATTGCTTCTCGCAATGGCACTACTGTGTCACAATTGTGCCAAATGAATGGCATTAAACCCACCTCCGTTCTTCAAGTAGGACGCAGCCTAAGAGTCAAGTAACATGAAATATTTATTGATCATTTCCATCCTTTTTACAGGGCTCACTGCTTGTTCGGATTATGCAAAAATCTTGAAAGGTTCTGATTACAGTCAAAAGTTTGTTACTGCTAACGAGCTCTACGATCAAAAAGATTACGACAAAGCAATTGTCCTTTACGAACAAATTTATCAGCATGCACCTAAGTCTGGTGAAGGCGAGGTGTCCTATTACCGGATGGCTACTTCTTATTATGCCATCGAAGATTATTACATGGCTCAATACTACTACAGTTCCTACATGCAGCGTTTTCCATACAGCGATAAATCTGAAGAAGTGATGTTCATGATCGCCATGTGTTCTGTAAAAAATTCACCCGAATACAGCCTCGATCAAACAGAAACGGAGTTGGCTATCAGTAATGTACAGCAATTTGTTGACCGCTATCCTGGTTCATATTTGGTAGATTCCTGCAATACGATCATTGATCAACTTCGCTACAAACTTGAATTGAAAGAGTACGAGTCAGTCACACTCTATGACCGCACTGAAAACTTCAAGGCAGCTGTTGCTGCCGGTGAGCTTTTCATGGAGCATTACAGTCGTTCTAAATTCTTGGAAGAAGTCAATTACATTGTTGTCAAAAATTCATATTTCATGACGATTAATAGTATTGAAAGCAAAAAAAGTGAGCGCAGTTCTCAAACTATTGAAAGATTCCGTAACTTTGCCATTCGCTACGCTACTTCGCAGTATCTCAAAGAGCTAGAAAACTACGTTGCAGCACTCGAGAAAATTAAATAAAACACACATGAGTTTCAAAAACACAACAGCAGAACGTACTACCGTTACCCGTGATACCATCTTGGTTGAAGAGAAAACAGGTAATATCTACGAATCTTTGGTGGCCATCTCTAAAAGAGCCAATCAAATTTCTACTGAACTCAAAGAGGAACTGACTCAAAAATTGCAAGAATTTGCAACTCATACAGATAACCTCGAAGAAATTTTTGAAAACCGCGAGCAAATTGAAATCTCTAAGCATTACGAAAAAATGCCTAAACCTACCGCTATTGCGATGGAAGAGTTGCTCGAAGAAAAAATCTACCTCCGCAAACCTGAGGCCTTGCAATAAAAATGTTTGGTAAGCGCATCCTTCTTGGTATTACAGGAGGTATTGCCGCCTACAAAACAGCCTCCTTAGTTCGCCTGCTCAAAAAGAGTGGGGCAGAAGTGCGTTGTGTTCTTACACCCAATGCTAGTTCATTCATTAGCCCCTTGGTGCTAGCCACGCTTTCTGAAAATCCAGTTTACATCGAATTTTGGAATAAAGAAACCGGTCAATGGAACAACCATGTCGAATTGGCTTTGTGGGCAGACGTCATGCTCATCGCACCAGCAACAGCCAATACGATTTCTAAAATGGCAAATGGGGCCTGTGACAACCTTTTATTGGCTTGCTATTTATCGCTCAAAAGTCGTTGTATTGTTGCACCAGCCATGGATCTTGACATGTATCAGCATCCAAGTTTTAAAAGAAACCTCTCCATATTAATTCAAGATCAAGTACAGGTTATTCCAGCAACTTTCGGAGCGCTGGCCAGTGGTTTAGAAGGGCAGGGCAGAATGGAAGAGCCTGAAAATATCTGCCAATTCCTAACTGATTTTTTTACCCAAGATCAGCCTAGTGCCAACACAACTGCTCAAAAAGTCCTGATTACTGCAGGTCCAACCCAAGAAGCATTAGACCCGGTTCGCTATATTTCAAATCATTCTACAGGTGCTATGGGCTTTGCTTTGGCACAAGCAGCTTTGCAAAATGGTCACGAAGTAATTTTGATCAGTGGCCCCACACAATTAAATTTATGGCATCCCAAACTTGTTCGCATCGATGTACAAAGCGCTGCTGAAATGCTTGCTGCAGTACAGGCCAATTGGGCAAAAGCTGACCTCGGGATATTTACGGCCGCTGTTGCAGATTACCGCCCTGTAATTGTTTCAAGTCAAAAAATTAAAAAATCCGAGGAACAACTTCAGCTCGAGCTTCAAAAAAATCCGGATATCCTTGCTTGGGCAGCCGCAAATAAGCAACAACAAAAAGTGGTTGGTTTTGCGCTCGAAACAAATAATCAAGAAGAAAATGCGTTAAAGAAACTGAACACCAAAAACCTCGATTACATCGTTCTGAATACACCACAGGCAGGTATCAGTGGTTTTGGTTCGGCAACTAATATTATTACTATATTCGGAGCTAAAGGTCAAAAATATGCTTTGCCATTGCTATCAAAGCTTGAAGCGGCCCATGCTTTGTTAGAAATACTCAATGAAAAATCACATGAGAACTAGTCTGATTGTTTTATTTTTTGCTTGTTTTTCCAGTTTGGTTCAAGCCCAAGAACTCAATTGCCAAGTCAATATTGTTGTAGATAACAAAGTAGAAGTCAGTTCCACGGAGCAAGAAATCATCAACCAGATGAAACAAAGCATCACCGAAATCATGAACAACACGGTCTGGACCAAAGACAAGTTCAAAACTGAAGAACGCATCAATTGCAACATCCAGATTCAAATCAGGGAAATCCCATCAACGGGTGCATATAAAGGTGATATCCAAGTCTCAAGTGTCAGGCCAGCTTTTAACAGCAATTACAATTCAACACTTTTCAATTTTCAAGACGAAAATTTTCAGGCCGGTTTTTCAAGAGGTGCTGTCTTAAATTATGTTCCCAATCAATACCGAGATAACCTTACATCTATTTTGGCTTTTTATGCCTATTTCATCATTGGTATGGATTACGATTCATTTTCACCCAAAGGAGGTACGCCCTATTTCCAAGAAGCACAGCAAATTGTTACGCTCGCTCAAACAGGTGGGGCACCAGGTTGGAAATCTTCGGAAAGTAGCAAAAGAAATCGATTTTATTTGGTAGACAACATGTTGCAACCTGTATTTGAACCCTACAGAACTTGTCTTTACATGTATCACCGTCAAGGTCTAGATCAGTTATACGACAAAAAGGCTGAGGGTAAAAAATCAATCATGGCTGCTTTGAATTTACTGACGCCTATTATGGCAACCCGACCAAATACTGTCAATATCGTAAGTTTCTTATTTGGCAAAACAACCGAACTTAAAAATATCTTTTCTGATTCAGAACTCAAAGAAAAGCAAGACCTCGTCAATTTGCTCAAGAAACTGGATCCTGCAAACGCAACCCGATATAATTCAATTTTGGAATAATGTTGCTTTACTTGCGCATTCAAAATTTCGCGCTCATCGATGATGTCACGTTGCATTTCGATCAGGGTTTTAGCGTACTAACTGGTGAAACCGGTTCTGGGAAATCCATTATTTTGTCGGCAACAAATCTGATTCTCGGAGAAAGAGCTGACCTCAAAATCATTGCCCCCAACGCTAAAAAGGCTGTTGTTGAGGCGCAATTCGTCGTATCTGAATCGCTCAAGCCATTTTTTGAGCAACACGAATTGGATTACGATTCACAGACGATAATTCGTAGAGAGGTATTGAGTGAAGGAAAGTCAAGGGCTTTTATCAACGATACACCAGTGCAATTAACCGTATTGAAATCGCTTACAGAGCAGTTCATTCAAATACATTCGCAATACAATACGCTAGAACTCAAATCTAAGCGTTATCAGCTTCAATTACTTGATGTATTATTAGGTCTAGAACAAGAACGTAATATTTACGAAAAAGAATTTCAGCACTATACGCACCTGTTAGAACTCAGGCTTCAGAAAGCACAAGAGCTTGCACAATTACAACAACAGCAAGATTACAATGCGTTCATGTTGCAAGAACTCGAAGCCTTGCGTTTACATGACCCTGCGCTCGAAACACTAGAACAAGACCTCGATCGCTTTCAATACGGCGAACAACTACAATTGGCCTACGCTGGTGTAGAAAGCTTGCTGCAAGAAAATGGAGTTTACGATCAGCTTTATCGCCTCAAACAAGAGCTTGAAAAACCTCGGCAAATTGATCCAGCGCTTCAGCAATATTACGAAAGGCTTTCAGCCATGCTCATTGAAATCAAAGAATTGGCGCGCGATGCCGCTTCTTTTTCTGCTTTAGAACTCGATGTTTCACAGCAACAACAGCTTTTACTTTGGCAAGATCAGCTCAACACGTGTTTGTTGAAACACCGTGTAACAAATGTTGCAGAATTGAAGAGCGTATATGAAGAGCTCGCTTCAAAAGTGGGTAACCTCCAAGATTTATCCCATGAACTCAAGGAACTTGATCAAGAAATAGACCGTCATCGATCCAAAGTCGAGCAACTGGCAACTGAGTTACACCTCAAAAGATCTGCCGGAGCACCTGGAATCAGTGAACGACTCCAAAAAATACTCCATGGACTCAAGTTGCCACACACAACCCTTACTTTTCAACTCAATCAAACTGCTGAACTACAATTAAATGGCTATACCCAAATTCAGTTATTGTTTTCAGCCAACCTTGGGCATGAACCTGTGGCTGTCGAAAAAGCAGCCAGTGGCGGAGAATTATCACGTCTGATGCTTGCATTACAACAAATGGTCTCGGAGAAAAAATCTTTACCAACCATTATTTTTGATGAAATTGATACTGGTGTTTCCGGAGAAGTTGCCCTCAAAATGGCGAGCTTATTACAAGAAATGTCAAAGAATGGTCAATGCTTAGCCATCACGCATCTTCCTCAAGTTGCTGCCAAAGCAGCGCACCATTTCAAAGTAACCAAAGAACTCGTTGATCAAAGAATGCTGACTAGCGTAAACTTATTATCGATGCAAGAGCGTCGTATAGAAATTGCGCGTCTGATGAGTGGTGAGCAAATTAGTGAAGCTGCGCTGCAGCACGCCGATAATCTTTTAGCCCAATAGCAATGTTAGAAGTAAGGCAACCCGAATTTGCTTTTTCACTTTCACATCAGTCTTCCGTTTTATTGATCGGGAGTTGTTTCTCTGACGAAATAGGCCAGTGCTTGATTCAAAATGGATTTAAAGCAATGGTTAATCCTGGCGGCACTATTTTTCATCCGTTGGCTTTGGCTCATTTATTGGAATGGGCACTTGACGATAACTCGCAGTTGCGCAACTTACAAAGAGAAGATATTTGGCTCAGTTGGGATCTATCCGGAAGTTTTTACGCCTTATCAGAACAAGAACTTCAGCTCAAATTAAAACAACTTCAAAAGGATCTTTTTAAATATCTTTCCGAATGCACCCATTTAATGGTGACATTTGGTACAGCTTGGGCATATAAGCTTCAAGACGATCCAGTCGTGGTGGCCAATTGCCATAAGCAAGCCAGTACTATATTCAGCAAAGAAAATTCAGCAGTAGCTGAAATAGTGCAACGTTGGCGTGCTTTAATTGAAAAAATTGTGTTGATCAATCCGGGTATCCAATTCATTTTCACCGTGAGTCCGGTGAGACATGCCAAGGATGGGCTCGTTGAAAACAACCTGAGTAAAGCGCGTTTATTTCTGGCCATTGAAGCGCTAACAGTCTTAGATCAAGTAAGTTATTTTCCGGCATTTGAATTAGTCAATGATCAATTACGCGATTATTCATTCTTCAAAGAAGATGGCGTGCATCCGAATGCCAAAGCGACTCAATTTGTTTGGAATTTTTTGAAGCAGTATTACACAGATCCAAACACGCAGAAAGTATTAAAGGATTGGGAACTCTTGCAAACAGCCATGATGCACCGTGTTTTATATCCAGAAAGTAAAGCTGCTGAGCTACATCGGATAAATTTGAAAAAACAACAAGAAGACTTCTACTTGAAAAATCCTCAGTTTAGGACCATTCAGCTTTAAATTGCATTAAAAATTGGAGCATAAATTCGTGTCGCTCTGCGGCTATCAAACGCGCGCTTTGTGTTTCCATTCGATCTTTGAGTAACAGTAGTTTCTCGTAAAAATGATTGATCGTGTGTCCTTTGTCTTGGGCATAGGCTTCTTTACTGTCGTGCAGTGTAGGCAGGACTTCCGGAAGATACAGCGCTCTGTTTCTGCTACCGCCATAAGCAAAAGCACGTGCGATTCCAATAGCACCAATGGCATCAAGTCTATCTGCATCGCGAACAATCTGACCTTCTAGCGTTGTGGGGCTATCTGCTACCAACGCTCCTTTATATGAAACAACCGATACGACTGCAGCAACCTTTGTGGCCAGTGTTTCGGTACAAGCAAAGCTATGTAGTAATTCTAGGACCATTTTTGGGCCAGCATCGAAGTCACCGCCGTTGTATTTGTGATCTGAGATATCGTGGAGTAGCGCTGCTAATTCAATGACTAATGCATCGCCACCTTCGGTTTTCTGTAACATTAGTGCGGTGCGTCTAACTCGGTCGATGTGCTGCCAGTCGTGGCTACCTTCTTGACCAATGAATTGAGCTTTCACAAATTGCTCAACTTTTTCGAGCAGCGCTTCCATTAGATTTTTTGAAAGCGTTGACGGGCGATATTTCCGTTGGCACTTACTTCAATGATATAAGTACCTGGAATTAAATGATGTGTGTCAATTGCTGTTTGGGAGCTACTCAAGATTAAATGCCCGAATAAATCATACAGACGAACTTGTGTAAATCCTTCGACCTCCGTGATTTGTAAACGATCAGTACAAGGATTTGGATAGATTTGCAGCCAATTTTGAGCTAGATTATGAGTGCTCACAGGGTCATCGATATTGACATGGATATCATCAAGGTACAAAATGTAGTTGTCGAAGCCACGCAATACAAATGCAATGTAAATAGTAGAATCATTGTAGCCTTGTTCACTTAAATTTACTTCGCGGTAAGTCCATTCAAAGTTTTCTTCATTGATATTGCCAATCGTATCTGTAAAAGAAGCCGGGTCTGTGTTGGTAGTTGACAACAAAACAAGGTAGTCGTCAGGGTAGGAGGGGTCATGAGATTTCGCTTCCCAGCTCAGGTAATTGCCAAAACTTCCTAGGGAAAGTGCTGGCGTTATGAGCCAACGGTTTGCGGTGTCTGCATTCAGGAAATAAGAGCTCGCAGCTGCAACGGTATCTTGTGCGTTTTCGGGGTCAGTGGTGGTGATCCAGCCGCTTGCAAAAAGTTCCATACCAACAGCAGGAGCCTGGTTATCTAGATTTAGTAAAGTGTAATTTGCAGGAATACCTGTTTGAAAGTTTGTATTGAGTAATTCAGTTTGTGCAAATAAACCTAGGTTGGTAACGAGCAATAAAAGGAGCAAAAAGCGATAGTTCATGTCGTAAAGATAATAAAAGTGTTAGTCAACGAGCGTAATCAGAATTTCGTTGAACTCGTGGTAAAAGACGTCGAACTCACGCAGATGTTTCTTGAAGAAGGCATAAATTGTTGGCCAGTCTTGTTGGTTATAAAAATTGACACCTTTTAAGGACCAGTAAATCCTACCAATGGATTGCCCTTCATTGTTCAAAAACTGAGGTTCCCAAATGGTGGAGATTGACATATTTTGCTCTAAAACGACCTTTAATTCCGTGAGTTGCTCCCAGAAAATGGCTTGAATTCCTGTGTCTTTGAATTGAATATCGTAACAGATGGCAATTTGTTTTCCGTCACAAACCAAACGGAGGTAGGTGTTTTTAACCTGCGTAGGATAATTGATCCAGTTGACACGTTTTCCAGAAGAAGATAAGCAGGCACGCATATGGGTTTTGAAACCCATCCAAAAAGCTTCGTTCCAGGCTTTGCGTTCTTCTTTGGGTAACATGAATTATTTGTTCCCTTTGGCGTGATCTGCTAAAAACTGTTGCAGACCGATGTCGGTTAATGGATGTTTAACCAAGGCTTTGATGGCAGAGAGTGGACCTGTCATGACGTCAGCACCGATACTTGCACAATTGATGATATGCATTGGATGACGTACAGAGGCAGCTAAAATTTCAGTATCAAAAGCATAGTTATCATAGATCAAACGAATTTGTTCAATGAGTTGTAATCCGTCGGTAGAAACGTCGTCTAGGCGACCTAAGAACGGTGAAATATAGGTTGCACCGGCTTTTGCTGCAACCAAAGCTTGGCCAGCTGAAAAGATCAAGGTACAGTTGGTGCGGATTCCTTTTTGAGAAAAATATTTGATCGCTTTCAAGCCTTCTGCGATCATCGGGATTTTTACCACAATATTTTTGTGCAAAGCCGCTAAAACTTCACCTTCTTTGACCATTCCTTCAAAATCAGTTGCAATCACTTCAGCACTGACAGGGCCATCTACAATGTTGCAAATGTTGATGTAGTGTTGAAGAATGTTTTCTTGGCCTGTAATGCCTTCTTTGGCCATTAAGGATGGATTAGTAGTTACGCCATCTAAAATACCCATGTCATGGGCTTCTTTGATTTCAGTGAGGTTAGCGGTGTCGATAAAAAATTTCATGGGTTTATTTTTTACGGTTTTTGAGCATTTCTTGTTGTTGGCGTTGCATTTCCTCTAGTTTTTCTTGGAAACGCGATTTTTTCTTTGCCTTTGGGTTTGCAGCACTGTTGGCTTTTTTATCGGCCATTTTGAGCTTGAGCTTTTCTTCATCTACAAAGAAGCGTTTGATGGCGACCATCATTAAAATCGAGAGTAGGGTAGAAATAAAGTAGTAATAACTGAGTCCTGCAGAATAGTTATTGAAGAAGAAAATCATCATGAACGGGAAAATATACATGATTACGCGCATATCGGGCATGCCAGGTTGTTGAGGCGTTTGCATGTTGCCGCTGTTCATATAGGTGTAGGCGAGGGTAGTACCAGCCATGAGTAATGTGAACAATGAAATGTGATCTCCATAGAATGGAATATGGAAACTAAAATCGAGGATAGAATCAAAGGAACTGAGGTCAGTGGCCCACAAGAAACTTTTTTGACGCAGTTCAAATGCAGCTGGAAAGAAGCGGAAAACAGCCAATAGAATAGGCATTTGCAAAAGCATTGGTAAGCAACCAGCCAAAGGGCTTGCTCCGGACTCTCGGTATAGGGTCATCATTTCCATCTGTTTTTTCATAGCATCCTCTTGCTTAGGATATTTTGCCGTAAGTGCATCCACCTCTGGTTTTAAGATGCGCATTTTAACAGATGAAACAAACATTTTCCATTGCACTGGCATCAAGATAGTCTTGATGATGAGTGTGAGTAGTAAGATGGCCCAACCAACAGCCATGCCGTTGTCAACCAATAGATTAAAGATTGGTTGTACTGCATATAGGTTGATCCAGCGGAAGAGCCCCCAACCGAAATTAAGGATGTCATCGTAGCCACTGTCATAGCTTTTCAATACCTCAAAATCATTTGGGCCAAAAAACCAATTGAAAGTGGCTTTGTTGTTTTGGAAGTCAAGAGCTAGGTTTGAACTGTAACCTTTGAGGTGAGTCCAGGCTTGTGGATGACCCTCTTTGAAATTTTGAACAAAGAACTTTGTACCATTGGCAGGGAACGGATTAGCTGGCTTAAGAATCGAAGAGAAGTAACTTTGTTTGTAGGCTACCCATTTGATGTCTTGCTCGGCTTTTTTGGCCTCACTTGCGGTTTCACTGAGGTAGTCAAGGCCATCTTCGGTTTGCTCATAACAAATGGTAGAAACACGGCGTTGTTCAGAGAATAAACGCTCAGTTTTGCGCAGATCTGCTTCCCAATTGAGTAAGGTGTTTTCTAGGATAAAACCTTTGTTGTCCAGAACTTCAATGGTGTAATCGAGGTCGTGTCCTTCATTGAGTTTGTAGGTTTGAATGATAGTTCCTTGGGTAAAGTTTGCTTTGTAAACAATGCTATTTTCAGTTTTGCTAACGCTTTCGAATAAGTAGTGCTTAGTAAATAATTTTCCTTTGGCACTGCTCAAAATCAATTGGTTGTAGGCATCGCCTTCTTTGAACAAGCAAAGCGCGGCGTCTTTTTTGTTCGCGAAGTCTTTGTACGACTTGTATTTTTTCAAATAAACAGCTGAAATCATGCCCCCTTTGGAATTGAGCTCAATCAAGAGGTTGTCATTTTCTATTTTTGAGATTTTACCTTTTACGGCTATTTTAGTGCTGGCTGAAGTATTGGTTGCTTGGCGTGGCTCAACTACACTTTCTTTCTGTACAGCTTTTTTACTGGCAGCTTTGGCTTCTTTTTGTTGTGCGGACTTGATTTCTGCTTCTGAAGGCTGATTCATGACAGAAAATACCGTGATGATCAAGCCGATGAGCACAAGCCCTATTGTTGAATTGCGATCCATGGGTTTATTTTGATTGGTGATTGAGTGACGCTTTCACAAAGCCAACAAAGAGTGGGTGAGGGGCATCAACTGTACTTTTGTATTCTGGATGAAACTGAACGCCAACAAACCAAGGGTGTGTTGGGATTTCAACTATTTCTACAAGGCCGGTTTCAGGGTTTTTCCCGGTGGCGATCATGCCTTCAGCTTCGTATTGTTCGAGGTAATCGTTGTTGAATTCGTAGCGATGACGGTGTCGTTCGGTAATATTGATGGTTTGGTATGCTTTAGCAGCATTAGAATTTGGCTTCAATTCACATTTATAAGCCCCAAGTCTCATGGTGCCTCCCATGTTGGAAATCAGTTTTTGCTCTTCCATCATGGAAATAACTGGTGCTTTGGTTTGTTCTGACATTTCTGTAGAATGCGCATCAGATAAGTCAAGAACGTTTCGGGCAAATTCGATAACTGCAATTTGCATACCGAGACAAATACCTAAGAAAGGAATATTGTTGGTTCTGGCATATTGTACTGCCGCAATTTTTCCATCGATGCCGCGTGAACCAAAACCAGGCGCTACTAAAATGCCATCGAGCCCTTTAAGTGCTTGTGCAGCATTTTCTTCGGTAAAGCTTTCTGAATGAATCCAGGATAATTCTACTTTGGTTTCGTTGGCAACCCCCGCGTGAATAAATGCTTCTGAAATAGATTTATAAGCGTCTTTTAGTTCGACATATTTACCTACAAGGCCAATTTTAACGGTGTGTTTTGGATTTTTGAGTCTGTCGAGAAAGGCCTTCCAATTGTCTAATTTAGGCGCTTGTTTTTTAGATAAGCCTAATTTTTCAAGTACAACTGTATCAAGCTCTTCTCTTTGCATTAGAAGTGGAACATCGTAAATGGATGCTGCATCACGGGCTTCAATGACCGCATTGACCGATACATTGCAAAATTTGGCAATTTTTTGACGCAATCCTAGTTCGAGTTCGTGTTCAGTACGGCAGCATAGCACATCAGGCTGTACGCCTAACTCAAGCAGTTGCTTGACAGAGTGTTGTGTAGGTTTTGTTTTGAGTTCGCCAGCAGCTGATAAATAGGGGATAAGCGTCAAGTGAACAACAATACAATCGTTTTCATATTCCCAAAGCATTTGACGAACCGCTTCTACATAAGGCAAAGACTCGATGTCTCCGACAGTACCGCCAATTTCTGTGATGACTATGTCAAAAGTGCCATTTTTAGCCACAGCTTGTATGCGCTCTTTGATTTCGTCGGTGATGTGCGGAATGACCTGAACGGTTTTTCCCAAATAGTCGCCTCGGCGCTCTTTTTCAATGACAGACTGGTAAATACGGCCAGTTGTTACGTTGTTGGCTTGTGAAGTCGGGACATTTAAAAAACGCTCGTAGTGCCCGAGGTCGAGGTCTGTTTCGGCACCGTCGTCGGTGACAAAGCATTCGCCGTGCTCATAGGGGTTGAGGGTTCCTGGATCGATATTGATATATGGATCTAGTTTCTGAATAGTGGTGGTGTAACCACGTGCTTGTAAAAGTTTTGCTAATGAGGCAGAAATGATGCCTTTACCAAGAGAAGAAGTGACCCCCCCGGTTACAAAAACATACTTGGTTGAATTGGACATATAACGTTTGTAACTACGGGAAACAAAGGTAATACTTTCAATGCCTTTGGCCTAACATTCTTGACAAATTGTTGATATGTTTATTTCTTTTCTTGCCAGGTGAAATAATTTCGTGGCTGTTGAGGCCGATTTTCTTCGGGCTCGGTGAGGGGCTCAACCTCTTGAAGACCAGCATGGCAATCGGATGGCAGCTGTTGATAGAGTTTTGTACCGTCGGTTTTCCAAGCCAGCATTTCATCAGAAACCTCTTTGATAATTTTTGCAGGATTACCCACAACAAGGCTGCGTGGCGGAATTTGCATTTTTGCAGGCACAAAACAAAGTGCGCCAATGACAGAACCAGCACCAATGCGTACATCGTCCATTAAAACCGCATTCATACCGATAAGACAATTTTCTTCTAAGGTACCTCCATGAATAATAGCACCGTGTCCAACGTGTGCACCGGCCTTTAAATGAACCGTAGTTCCAGGAAACATATGGATTACACAATTTTCTTGAACGTTGCAGCCATCTTCGATAATGATTTGTCCCCAGTCGCCACGTAAAACCGCGCCCGGTCCAATGTAAACGTCCTTACCAATAATGACATTGCCTGTTACATTAGCCTGTGGATGCACGAAGCTTGAAGGTTTAACAACCGGAATAAAACCATTGAAAGAATAGATTGCCATCTTTTTTATTTAGTTTGAGCTTTTAAAGATAATAGGAAGGTATGAATAAGTAGTTCGATAACTGTATTTATTACAATGCTTGATATTCTATTTAACATAATATTAATTATATAACAATTACAACAAAAGCAGATTCTAAACGTTGTTTATCTTTGCACTGTGTTTAGTACCGACCAACAAACCCTCCACGACCTCGAGTTTGAAGCCATCAAAAATTGGCTCGAAAAATATTGCATTGGCCCAACCGCTTTGCAACAGGTAAAAACATTACAACCTAAAAATCAGTTCCAGGTACTCAGGCAAGAACTCAAAAGACTCGATGAACTGCGGCAAGTTCGGGTTCATGGCGAAAAATTTCCGTTGCTCGAATTTGAAGAACTCGAACAAGAAATTAAATTGCTTGGCATACAGCGTTCAGTTATTTCACTCGAAGGATTTCGTCGCATTTACCAAGCTTCAGAATTAGTCAATGCTCTGGTTTTGTTTTTTGAAAACGCATTGTTTCAATATCCTTTGCTCAAACAACTCACAGATGATGTCTATTATACCAAAGAAATCATCGAGCAAATAGATCAAGTTTTTGACCGCAATGGCCAAATCAAAGACGACGCTTCTACAGAATTAGCTGAAATTAGAGCGCGCATAAGGGTTTTACGCAATCAAATCAATAAGAATTTCGACAAAGAATTGCGCCGATATAACAAAGACAAAGTGCTTGCTGAAACGCTCGAAACTTTTGTTAATGAGCGCCGCGTATTGACCGTTTTGTCAACTTTTAAAAGAAAGGTACCTGGTAATATACATGGATCAAGCAAAACCGGCAGCCTCACTTTTATTGAGCCACTTGTCAATGTGCCTCTGAACAACGAACTCGAATTTCTATTCGATGACGAACGCAAAGAAATTCATCGCATTTTACAAGCTCTAACGGCATTAATGGTGCAATACCGTCCGCTCATCGGGGCTTATCAAATTTTACTCACGCGCATTGATTTTTTAAATGCCAAATGCAAGCTGGCTTTAGAGATGGAAGCTGTACTGCCAGCCATCGGACAACATCCAGGTTTTCAACTCAAGCAAGCCTATCACCCACTTTTGCGTAAAAATAATCTGGGGGCTGGCAAAGCCACATTTGCGCAAAACGTGAGTCTTTCTCAGAAAGCTAGAATGCTTGTTATTTCAGGTCCAAATGCCGGTGGAAAAAGCATTACGCTCAAGACAATTGGTTTGCTACAACTCATGTTGCAATCGGGCTTGTTAGTCCCGGTGGCGCCTGATAGTCAGATGTGTTTTTTTAAGCAAATTTATTCGGACATAGGCGATAATCAATCTATTGAAAATGAGTTAAGTACATATTCTTACCGTTTGCAACGCATGAAGTTCTTTTTAGGTCAAACAAATGCACAAACTTTATTGCTTTTAGATGAGTTTGGTACCGGATCTGATCCTGAATTAGGTGCGGCTTTAGCTGAAGTGTTTTTTGAGAAAATGTACGAGCTCAAGAGTTTTGGTGTGATCACCACACACTACAGTAATATCAAGCTCAAAGCCGATGAATTGCCTCAGGCCCTCAATGGCTGCATGCTTTTCAATGAGAAAGACCTCTCCCCGCTTTACCAATTTGCGATGGGCCAGCCCGGAAGCTCGTTTACTTTTGAGGTGGCACAGCTCAACGGCATTTCTAAGCAGTTAATTGCCGAAGCCAAGCAGCGCTTGAACCAACAAAAAGTGCGTTTGGATAAATTGCTCAGTAGCTTGCAAAAAGAACGCAATCAGTTGCTTGCTCAAAATAAACGCTTGGAAGAAGCTGCAAAAATTGCTGAAAAGACCGGTTTGCAGCATCAACAGGAAATAGAAAAGTTACAGCACAAGCAAACACAGGTAACACAAGTGCAAGAAACAAGCCAGCGTCAATTGCAAGCTGGTAAAAAAATGTTGGCTTTCATCGAAAAATTCAATGCGAGTTCCAGAAAAAAAGAGGTCAATTCGGCATTATTTCAAGAATTGGGCCAGTACCTAAGGCTTGAGAAATCCAAACAAACCATTAAGAAAAAAGCGCCAATCCCCTCTCCTACCCAAAAACCTACAAAAAAAGAAGTGCAAAGGGCTGAAAAGTATGAGCAGGAAAAGATTCAAGTAGGTTGCAAGGTTCAATTGATTCAGACCAATCGTATTGGTGTAGTAGAAGAAATGAAAGGCAAACAACTTACGGTAATCTTTGGTCAGGCCCGAATAAAAGTTAGTTTGGATAAACTCCGTTATTTATCGGACTAAATTTAACATAAGTTACACATGAATCCCTTTGATTTTCCATACCTTTGCGGTCAATTTTTAATATTTAGTACAAGAAAATGAGCAATACAGCCCTCGGAAACCATATTTTGGTGGAATTTATGAATTGTGATCCGCACGTGATGAACGACGTAGCGGCCATCGAACGCGATATGGTTGGCGCAGCTCGAAAAGCTGAAGCCACTGTTATCAATTCGACGTTTCACCATTTTTCTCCCTACGGAGTTTCTGGTGTAGTTGTTATTCAAGAAAGTCACCTCGCTATTCATACTTGGCCAGAATACGGTTACGCAGCTGTCGATGTCTTTACTTGTGGCGATATGAATGCCTGGATTGCTTTTGATCACCTCAAAGAATGTTTTGGTGCTAAATCTTATTCTGCGATTGAGATGAAGCGTGGTTCAGTTAATTTGCTGACGCGCAATGATTTTGATATCACAACTGCCCGTGAAAAAGCAGCTGAATGGCGCAATCCAGATTTCTACACACGCAATGTTTGGTTTACAGACAAAGACGAAGATCAAGCGCTTTCTTTGCGCTTTACGGGTGATGTTTTCTTTGATGTGCAGTCACCATTCCAGCGTGTCCGCATTTTGGAGTCAACTAAATACGGCAAAATGCTTGCGCTTGACGATATGGTCATGACCACTATCAAGGACGAATTTCATTACCACGAAATGATTTCTCACCCAAGCCTATTCACCCTTCCTCATGCCAAAAACGTATTGGTAATTGGTGGTGGCGATGGCGGAACCGTTCGTGAAGTTTTGCGTCACAGCAACATTGAAAAAGTAACCATGGTTGAAATCGATGGTGAAGTCATTAAAGCTTGTAAAGAGCATTTACCTGAAATTGCGGCGTCTTTCGACGACCCACGTTTAGAACTAATAGTCGACGATGGCATTGCTTTTGTTAAAAATGCGCCAGATGCAGTCTACGACCTACTCATTGTAGATGGTTCTGATCCTGTTGGTCCAGCTGAAGGATTATTCAGTGTAGAATTCTATCAAAATTGCTATCGCACCCTAAAGGCTGACGGTATTTTAGTTGCCCAAGGAGAATCTCCAAAATTCAACGAAAAAGCCTTTGCAGAACTCAATCAAACACTCCAAAGTATTTTCGGTGCCAATAACGCACCTGTAGGTTTGTTCTTTGTACCGACCTACCCTACCGGTATGTGGAGTTTCCAATACGGTATCAAAGGTGCTGCTGACCCGCGCAAACTCACCAACACAGATGCCATCAAAGCGTTTGTAGCTGAAAAAGGCCTTCGTTATTACAACGAAGACATCCACTTCTCTACTTTTGCGCTTCCAAATTTTGTAAAGCAATTAATTCAAAAATAACATGCAAATTTCCCACAACAAGGTCGTCACCTTGACCTACAAGCTCTCTGATCACACTACCGGAGAACACATCGAAGAAACAACTCCGGAAACTGCCTTGACCTTCTTGTATGGTGTCGGTGGGATGATTCCTGAATTTGAAGAAAAATTAGCCGGTAAAACTGCTGGTGAACATTTCGACTTTCATATCCTTGCTGCAAATGCCTACGGCGAACAAGATCCACAGCACATTGTGATGCTCCCTTCAAATATCTTCCACAACGAAGACGGACAGTTTGATGCTGCTATGTTCCAAGTTGGCAGTATGGTACCTATGTCTGATAGCGATGGCAACCAATTGCGTGGCCGTATTCTTGAAATCACAGACGAGACCGTACAAATGGATTTCAACCATCCTTTAGCCGGTACTGACCTTCATTTTGCTGGGACTATTTTAGAAGTGCGCGAAGCAGATGCTGACGAATTAGCACATGGTCATGCGCACGGCCCACATGGTCATCAGCACTAGGGCACAACAATTTAGCTACTTCATTGTTAAAAGCGTGTATCGGTATATTTCGGTACACGCTTTTTTAATTCAACGAACTCATGGCTACAGTATTTGAAACCAGACTCATTGGCAATATTGGCAAAGACGCACATGTCAAAAACATGGAACGCGGAATTGTTGCAATTAACTTCCCTTGTGCACACAATAAAAATTGGAAGGACAAAAAAACCGGACAAATGAAAACCAAGACTACTTGGGTCAATTGTACGATCTGGAAACGTGAAGGATCAAACATGCGCATCATCGATTTTCTAACAAGAGGTACTTTGGTAGAAATTATTGGTACACCATTTGCCAAGACCATTACAATGGAAGACGGCTCCTCTCGAACAGAAATCAGACTCAATGTTTCTAAAACAAATATTTTAAGACCATCTAATCGTGACGACCAAGATGCCACTTCTTACGTTGATCAGGAAGACGAAGATGATCAATACCAAACTACCCTCGACGATTTTTCGATGGATGGTGATGATTTTGAATAACTTAGAAAAAAGATGAAAAAAAGTGTTGATTTTTTTAATTATTTCACTTTTTGAATTCGAAAAATTACATATATTTGCATCCTCGAATTGAGACATTCCTCCTTAGCTCAGTTGGTTAGAGCATCTGACTGTTAATCAGAGGGTCGCTGGTTCAAGTCCAGCAGGGGGAGCCACAAAATCAACCACTTACAAGGATTTGTAGGTGGTTTTTTTATGCCTGTGCCAAATTGCTGCCAGAATTTGGTGATCGAATGATTGCATTCATGATATTTTTTCGAGTTCGGACTTCCATTTTTTACTTAGTAACTCAATTATCTACTGCACTAAACATACT
>JBJTCG010000035.1:0-13254 GCA_046091725.1 Flavobacteriales bacterium
AGGCTTAGAATGAATAAAATACTTGCGAACAAGTAAGCTGCAGTTTGTAATTCCTCGGCGATTCGCATATTATTTTTTAAACATTTTTAACATTCGGTGCGTGACGACAAATCCGCCAACAATATTGATGGTTGCTACCAAAATAGCTGCAAAGGATAGAAGAGTCAATAGATCACCTATTTCATTTTTGGTTTGAAGTAAACCTCCTATGACAATGATACCGCTGATGGCATTTGTTACGGCCATAAGTGGTGTATGTAAGGCGTGTGAAACATTGTGAATGATCTGCCATCCGACAAAAACGGACAGAACAAACACCGTGAAATGTTGAATGAACTCTTTGGGTGCGGTCTGACCAACTATAAGTAGGAGTGCGGCAACAACAATAAGCGATACCATTGTCGACTTCAGTTTCTTATTTGCTTTAAGCGCTTCTTTATTTGTCTCTAATTTTTGTTTATCTACCTGTGGCGTTTCCGATTTATGAGTTGATGTTTGCGTTACGGCAAGCGGAGGAGGAGGCCAATTGATGTTTCCTTGATGCGTGACCAAAGCTTGTGAAACTATAGGATCTTGCAAATCAATTTTAAACTGATCTGCCTTGCCTAGGTCATCAAGTAAATTGCACAAGTTAGTTCCGTATAACTGCGAGGCTTGTTTTGGGAGCTGACTGACTTTACCTAAAATCGTGACGCCATTATCGGTGGTGTAGACCTCCCCGTTTCGGGTTAGTTGGCAATTGCCGCCGGTTTCTGCAGCTAAATCAACTATAACAGAGCCGGGTTTCATGGCAGCCACGTGATAATCTAACCACAACTGAGGTGCTCGTCTTCCGGGGATTTGAGCTGTGGTAATGACAATATCGACCTCTTTTGCTTGTTCTAAAAAGAGCTGCATTTCGGCCTTGATAAATTCCTCACTCATTTCTTTGGAGTATCCTGTTGCAGTTGCTCCGTCTTCATTGATAGCGACAGTTAAAAATTGGGCACCCATTGAGGTGATTTGTTCCGCTACCTCTTTTCTGGTATCAAAAGCCCTTACGATTGCACCTAAAGAATTGGCAGCACCAATAGCGGCTAAACCTGCAACCCCAGCACCTATAACCAAAACTTTAGCAGGTTCTACCTTTCCTGCAGCGGTAATTTGTCCGTTGAGAAAACGCCCAAAATGAAAGGCAGATTCTACCACTGCACGGTAACCGGCAACATTGGCCATCGAAGACAGTACGTCCATCTTCTGAGCGCGAGTGATTCGTGGAATGATATCAACTGCAAAAGCACTGATGCGCTGATTTTTCAAACTTTCCAGAAGCATATCATTTTGAGCGGGTCGGAGGTAACAAATAAGTACAGAACCGGGTTGCATTTGAGCGACTTCCGCTAAGTTGGGCTCCTTCACTTTAAGAATGATATCAGACTGCCCATAGAGTTCAATTACAGAACTCAGAACTTGGGCGCCCGCTGCAATGTAAGCTTCGTTAGTGAAACCCGCTTTGTTGCCAGCATTAGTCTCTATACAAACCTCAAAGCCTTGTTTGCGCAAACGCTCAACGGTATTGGGTGTAGCGGCTACACGTTTTTCTTCTTGAGTAATTTCAGCGGGAATTCCAATTTTCATGCTCATCAAAGATTTAATTCATAGACTAACATATTGAAAGACAATAAATAAGACATGAATGTTCTACAAGATATGAAAAAAGATCTTTCTTTCAGATCGTATTAATTCCCTTTGATTGTTCTGAGCATTAATGAATAAGGGTTGTGTCCAAAGCGAACCAACTGTTCTGGCGTGTAGTAGGGGAGGTGCTCGTAGGCCATGAGCGTAAACTTGATTTCTAGGAAGTTGTCCGCAGGGTTTTCTGCAAAGTGAGAGAAGACAAACTTTTCGGGGTCGACATTAAACCAGTCTTCATTGAATGATTTTGTACAAACGAGTTCGCCGTAGGGTCCTGTACTGCCGTAGCCTTCGCCCCATGTGGCGTCGAAAAGTTTCCATTTGCCATCGATGTTGATGGCATTCCAAGCATGGTCTGAAACTTTGAAGTGCTCTCCGTCGGTGTAGCCGTAGCCTTTTGAATAGCCAGTAATTGTTTTGATTTGAAGGCCAAGTCGCTCGCCAAGGGCAGTAAAAAGGTCTGCAAAACCCGAGCAAACTGCGCGTTTAGTAAGGAGGGTAGTGCTAGGTTCTTGGTCACCGAGCATTCCACTGTTATAGGCGTTGGCGTCATAGCTGATATTGGTAGTGAGCCAGATGTAAATGGCCCGCGCTTTTTCGAGGTCAGTTCGGGCTGCTTTGTAAATGTAATTGGCCAATGAATTGACGTCTTTTGCTGCGGCAGCTGGGCACGCACGTGAGTAAGCATCAATGGTTTGGAATTGATTGGTGCTGGCTTTAGCGCTGAACGCCGATAAGAAAAGAGCGCAAAGAATACAGACCATTGCAATGAGCAAACCGTGTGGATTTTCTTGTGCTTTGTGGGCGTTTTGGTGTCGTGTGGCAAGGCTGAGGCGTTTCATTTCCATGAGTTTTAGAGAGGTACAACAAAGAGTGGAGAAGCTTCTTTGCGTAGAATGGAAAGAACCGAATTTGGTTACAAATTACTCGATTATTGCCGTCCGAAACGGAAACAATGGTAGGCCTGCGCTGTTGAAAACGGTGGCGGTAGCGTAGTTTTTGAAGCAGTAACGGACTGCACTGAGTTTGCCAAAATCATTGGTTGGGAGGGAAATGACCAGCGTATTGGGTGCAGGGCCTAATTTGGCTTGTACCGGAATAAAGCGCCCTGGAAAGGCTTGTTCTGCGATTTCAAAGCCCTCAAAATACGGAGTACTAGGATTGGTTTTGAAGCCATCAGTGGCGTTGTCAAAATACAAAATGCACTGACCATTGGCAATTTCATAGTGGTTGAAACGAGGCGAATAAACGGCTTGCTGGGTTCGGGTTTGTTGGTAGGTTTCTGCTAGGGCAAGGTTGGCCAAACGCTGGCCGATAGGTTGTTTGTAGGGCGGATGTATGTTGCCCGCCAATGCTGGTGGCACAAGGTCTGAGGTGCAGACGATGCCACAATGCGGTATGCTCAAGGCAGCTTTGCTTTGGGCTTCGCGAAGTTCGGCAGCAGCTGTTGGGCTAGAATGCTCGTAGCTGTGTGGCGCAATTTCTACCAAATAGAAGGGTAAATTGGTATCTGAGAAAGTAAAACGCCAAAGAAAGATGAGGTCCTGGAGTTTTTGTTCGTAGGCTTGTGGTTGGCTGCTATTGGCTTCCCCTTGGTACCACAACACACCTTTGATTTTGTAATTGCGTATTGGCCTGATCATGTTTTGAAAGAACACTGTTTGGCGCAAATAAGACAACGAATCTGGAATATATTTATCGATGGGTGTTTTGCTGAATTTTTCAAGGGTGGCGGCATTGAGCCAGCCTTCAATTGTAGAGCCACCATAGCTGCTATTGATAATGCCCACCGGTACTTGCAGGGTTTTTTGGAGTTCGAGGGCGTAGGTGTAGCCAACCACGATGAAATTTAGTAGGTTGGCACTAGAAGCATTGAGCCAATTGCCTTCGCCTACTTTTTTTGGGTTAAAACTGGCTTCTTTCACGACATTAAAAGTGCGTATGCCACGGGTGTTGTTGGCTTCGGCAATAAAGCGTTCTGCATCGGCAATGGGTTGGTTTTTGTAGCCGCGGTAGGTCATGGCCATATTGGATTGCCCTGAACAGAGCCAAACCTCGCCAATCAGGACATGCTGAAGTTCTTTGGTATCGTTGGCGTCAGAGATTTTGATCCAGTGTTCTTGGAATGAACCAGCGGGCGTAAATAGCTCGATTTCCCAGCTGCCATCGGGTTTGGTCCAGGTCTGAAACCAAGTGTTGGTCCATGAAACTTTGATGGTCACGCTTTTTTTGACGTTGCTACTTCCCCAAAGTTTAACAACGCTGTTTTGTTGGAGCACCATTTGTGAGGCGATGATAGGAGGGAGGCTAATTTTTGAAAAGGCCGTTGTGGCCAAGCAAAGGCATAAAAAGATACTGATCAAGCGCATACAAAAGCTAAATTACATAAAGTCAAGAATACGGCGTGCAATCGGGCTTATTTGAAAACTATTTTTAATTTTGATTTCAATAACGATTCAAACTCTACATTTCATTTTGCTACGTCGACTATTTAAAATGGAAATCGCCGAAAACCGTGTCTTCGGCCTCGATATCCTGCGTTTCATTGCCATTTTCATGGTGCTATTGGGGCACAGCCTCATCCTGACACCGCCCTCAGTGAAAAAAGTAGTCAATCCGTTCTTATATGATGGGGTGGCCATCTTTTTTGTACTCAGCGGTTTTTTAATTGGTGGCATTTTATTGAAAATCCTCAATAATTCAACGGCAACTTGGGCGGGCTTGCTCGATTTTTGGAAGCGACGCTGGATGCGTACTTTGCCAGTCTATATTTTTGTCCTGCTCTACTTATTGCTCTACACAGCGCTTGTATTGCCGCAGAAATTTCCTGCAGAATGGTACCGTTTTTTCTTTTTCATCCAGAATATCTTCGGTCATCACCGACCTGGCTTTTTTGCCGAAGCCTGGAGCCTCAGTATTGAAGAATGGTTTTATTTATCGGTGCCTTTCTTTATTTTCAGCGCCCTTATATTTTTTAAAACATCTACCAAACAGACCATCTTGGCGGTTTGCTTGCTCATCATGGGCTTGGTTACCTGGTATCGCTATCATTTGTACTACCAATATGCCTTGCCAGTAAATCCAAATCTTTTGCAGCTCAAGGAGTTTCAGAACTATCTAAACACTGAAATAGAGTACCAGGTGATCCCTCGCCTTGATTCCATTATGTATGGTGTATTGGCCGCTTTTATAGCTTTTTACTATCCGAAAACTTGGGCTTCTAAATGGAATATCTTGTTGCTATTTGTCGGGATTTATTTGTTGTTATACACCAAATTTCAAATGGGGAAATCTATCGGGCCTTTCAACAACATTTGGTGCCCAAGCCTTAAATCTATTGCCGTTTTTCTGATGCTTCCTTTCTTGGCCAACCTCAAAAAAGGCTTTGGCAAATGGACTACTTGGGTGACCTTCTTTAGCCTCATATCTTATTCGATGTATTTGATCAACCTCAATGTCGTGATCATCACGCTCATCAAACAGACCATTCACGGCAATTACAGCTCCAAGAAATTTATTCCGGCTGAAAATTGGCTCCTGGATTACGCCATATTCTGGATCCTCACCATCGGTATTTCTTTTGTGCTTTATCAACTCATCGAGGTGCCTTTCATGAAACTCCGCGACACCAAAAAGAAAGCCTAAGCGCTATGTACAAAAAAGCAAAGGTTACTTTATGGCACTTTGTTTTACTTTCAGCTGTTTGTAGCAGTTTGTTCTTGCTGAATGCTTGTCAAGCACCAACTGACGCTTCACTTCGTTTTTTCAAAGCCCAAGACGCCCGAATTAGAAAAGTAGGGCGCTTTTTTGAGGGTCCACAATTAGCTCCAACGGTTTATGCACCCGGCGCCTACATAGAATTTGCCTTTTCAGGCACTACCTGTGAAGTATTGTTGCAAGACGAAGAACGCTATGGCAAACATAATTTCATCGTTTACCAAATTGACCAACAAGCGCCTGTACGGATTCAATTAAAAGCTGCTAAAAATACACTTCTTCTGAAAGCCCCCAAGGATGAGAAGCAGCATTGGGTTCGGGTTTGTAAGGCCAGTGAAGCTACTTCAGGCGCTATTTCGCTTTTGGGCATTCGCTGTGAGCAGCTCCACGGTGTGCAGGCACCCAAACTGCTTTTTGAATTCATCGGAGATTCGATCACTTGTGGCAATGGTGCCGATGCAGCTGAGGTATCGTTTGGTAAGGGAAGCTGGGATGCCTACCACAATGCTTTTCTGAGCTATGGCGCCTTGTTGAGCCGTGCACTTGGGACAGATTGGCGCCTCAGCGCTGTTTCTGGTATCGGCATGGCCAGCAGCTGTTGTGGGCTGCGCTATCAAATGCCCGAAGTCTATGATCAAATTGGCTTCACTACCTACCGAAAACCCCTGAAGTTCAGCAAGCAGCGCCAACCCACCGCGGTGTTCGTTACACTTGGCCAAAATGACCGCTTGAGATCAGCTGTGGCTCAAAAACGCTATGAGCGCGCTTACCTAAAGTTTCTCAAACGCTTGCGCAATTATTACCCGAAGGCGACCTTTATTTGCTGCAACAGCCCTATGGCCACCGCCCAAGACAAGGCTTTGCAAAATCAGTGCATACGAAAGGTGAGTCAGCAATTTAAGCAAAGCACCGACACCCTCATTCACACCTTTGCCTACCAGGGCATCTATCGCGGCGGCAACGACAAGCATCCTACCATTGCCCAGCACCGCCTCATCATGCAAGAGCTGAAGGGGTTTGTGAAAAACGCAGGTCTATTTCCTTAGTTTAGAGAAAACGGTCATTATTGCATAATCTTCAACTCTGTTCTTCGATTTTGTTGGTGTTCTTCGTCAGAACATTGAATATCATTTGAACAGCGGTTTTTGAGTTTGTACTCGCCATATCCTTTTGCGATAATTCTTTCAGGACTGATGCCTTTGCTGATTATATAGTTGACACAACTATTAGATCGTTGTTGAGATAACCATTCGTTATATACATCTACACCTCTCGAGTCTGTATGTGAAGAAAGTTCTACCTTCAAATCATTATTTTTCATGTACGCAATGAGTTTATCAAGCTCTTTGATACTTTCCGGACGTAAATCCCATTTATCGAAATCATAAAGAATGAGATCGAGGTTGATGAAAGTCGCAGCACTATTTGGCTTCATATTTAATGTGATGATATCAACCGCCTCACATGATAATCTGTCTTTGATTGATATATATTGATCTTTATGGTTAATAGCGGTAATGGATAAGGAGTCTACTCTCAACTGAGTGATGTCAACTGAACCTTCTTTTTTAGTGACAATTTTTGTTGCCAATTCACCTTTGTAGTACATTTTTACGAGTGCACCATCAAGAGGATCTCCTTTGTAACTAATAAGATTTATAATGCGTTTTTGATTTTTTGGAGTTGCATTGAGGGTAATAGTTTGATAAGGGTCAATTTCATTTATGAAATTTATACTGTCCCGAAAACCAGTACTCGGATTAGCATAAGTTGCGATGTAAGATTCACCGATAATGCCAATAAAATTGTCTTTTCCAAAATCATCTGTTGTTAGTTTTTTGTAATATGATCCATCGGCATTATAAATAGCAATTGAGGCATTGGGAATTGGTTTTTTAAAGCAGTCTTGTAAGACCAATTCAACATATTTTTTCTGTCCTTTAAACTTGACGCTAAAGACTTCGTCTTTCCAGTCATTTCGATTAGTTGAAAAATATCCCTTGCCTGTTAAATCATTAACGCTGAAAGCAAAGTCATCTGCATTTGTATTAACAGGGGTGCCAATATTTTGTGGAGTGGATTTAATAAAATCACTTCTAAAAACATCTAGCCCACCGCAGCCTGGCCATCCATTCGAGGAAAAGTATAAATAGCCATCCTGTGAAACAAAAGGGAAATTTTCATCCGCATTGGTATTGATTATTTCTCCTAGATTCACAGGTTCATCGTATGAAGTGCCGTTCCACTTGCATCGATATATATCTGCGCCTCCGAAACCTCCGGGTTTATCTGAAGAAAAGTATAGATTAAGGGAGTCATCTACAACTCCATGAGCGACAGAATAAGAAGGGTCATTCCATTTAAATAAATCCGTTGGAATCCACTCACCTTGTTGATTTTCATAGATGACTAATTTTAGTCTATTATATTTTACTTCATTTTTTAAGTCAACAACCTCATGATTACTTGTCATGTAAGCATAGCGGTTTGTCTTAGAGAAACTTACTGGTCCATCATGCGGATTAGTTCTTTTAATTCCGTCCCAAATTTGGTCTTTTCGACTACCATCTTTTGCGTAAATGATGTCCGTGAAATACTGACCAGTTTTGCCATAAATTCTATTCACAAAACCAGAATTGTATTGCGTTGAAACATATAAAACACCCTCTGGATAATCGGTTGCGGCAAATACTTCACCAGTTTTAGAACTTCTAAATAATTGGATATCGTAATCTGATTTGATATTACTGGCTTTTTGAATGGCATTAAGTTGTTTTTCCCATCCATACAGCATTTTGTCATTTGGAAATTTGCTCAATCCTTCTTTTATCGTTGATTCCAGTTTATTGCTTTGTTTGGTGAGTTGTAGCAGCTGAAGTTGAATGTGATAATCATGAGCTGAGGTTTGCTTGCTGTTAGCAGTAAATTTTAAAGACCATTCCAATGCTGCTTCATATTGTTCAGACTCAGAAGCTGCTGTAATTAGGGAACGAACAACATGTGTGTCCAAGGAAGGGTTTTCTTGTGCGATTTCTAACCAAATTGGAAAAGATTCAATGTAGTTATAGGATTTCGATAACTTTTCAGCATATTCCTGCTTGTACGACTGAGCATAAAAGGCTGGAATTACAGAAAGAAAGAATATGACGAGTGTGCTGCGCATTGTTAAAAATATCTTGGACTAATAAAAGCATTGAGTTTAGAACGCAAATCAAAGGTTAAGCAAATTTCATGGCTACCCCAATTGCGATAAATCAATTTATTGACTGGTAATTCATAAGCATACCCTAAAGACCATCGGTCAGAGGGAGCATATGCACAATTAAATCCGATACCTTCGTTAAATCGATACAAAACGCCTAGCCAGAATTGCTTGTATAAAAAAGCTGAAACATTGAAATCCAAACTTAAAGGCGCATTGGCCGTGTATTTAAGCAAAATACTTGGTTTGATATCGATGACAGAATTATAAGGAAATACCATACCTCCCGTGAGGTAAATATGTCTTTGTAGGTAAGAATTGCTGATGGTATCTAAATTGCGCTCAATGATATGAGGGATACTTAGGCCGAGATAACCTTTTTTATGATAAGCATAAATGCCTGCACCAATATTTGGTTTACTCAGGCTGTAACCCTGCATCATGTTTGGGTCATTGATGTCAGTTGCCAAAAGTGAAGAAAAATCAGCTTGATTGTTCATCCAGCCGCCAGACATTCCAAAAGATAAGCGCCAACTGCTGTTGTTGAAGCGAAGGTGATAGGCAGTATTGAAAAGAGCAGCTACATTTGATCTTGAGCCTACTTTATCATTATTTATAGTCAAGCCTAGCCCTATGTTCTTTCGATATACAGGCGCATGAATAGATAAGAACTGTGAACGAGGAGCTCCTTCCCAACCTAACCATTGTGCTCTATGAACAAGTGTAGCATTTAAAGAACCTCTACTACCTGCATAGGCTGGGTTAAAGTGTAAAGGATTAAAGAAGTACAGTGAAGATTGTGCTGTTTGTTGCGAAAAGGCAACAAATTGAACCACAAAAAACAGGAGTAAAGATATTTTTTTCATCATTTCTATGGTTGAATTTCAATGTAGCCTTTTATTGGTTCTTGAGACTTTTTGTGAGTATCGATGTAGTAAAAATAGGTTGCAGCTGGTAAGGGGCCCTCAGGACTACCTTTTATTGACCACCCATTCCAGTCATTTAAATAAGGTTGAGCCTCGTAAACGAGCGAGCCCCAACGGTTGAATACTTTTACTTCCAATTCTGGGTACTGAGCTGTATTTTGTAAAATCCAAGTATCGTTTTTACCATCTCCATTTGGCGATAGAAACTGTGGTGCAACTACTTCGATTAATGGTAAACACTCAATTGAAAAGGTATCCAAAAGTGCACATTGATTTGCATCAGTAAGGGTTAAAATAAAGTTGCCCGCATCAATTCCCTCTAAATAGGCACCAGTTTGACCGTTACTCCAGTTATATTGTAATATTCCAATTCCTCCAGAACCACCAACGGTAATGGAACCATTAGCTTCTCCGCATTCTGAAATTTGAGACCCAATCAAATTGATTTGTAATGCTGAAGGTTGGTTAATAGTAACGTTAGTATCTATCTGACAGCCATCTTCATTAACAAGCGAAATATTGAAAGAACCTATACTTAAATTTTGTGCACTGCTAGTTGTCGAAACTGCAGGCGTCCAAGTATATGTAATATTAGACTGTGAACTTGCCGAAACCTGTACTGATCCATTTGAACCACCAAAACACGAGACGTTACTCGCATTCAGACTATTGATTGTGATTACATCAGGTGCTTCAATTTCAATGGAGTCTGAAAGTACACAACCAGTGTTTCCTGCAATGAGTGTGTAATAATAGATGCCATCAAGATTGATCTGAATACTTTGGGTATTTGTTGAACCAATAATCCCTGGGCCAACCCAACTTACTGTGTTTGGAACAGGTGTATTTGTTATTCCAATTTGAATAGGGTCATATTGGCAGTTAAGGCCTGATGTTGGATTAATGAATTCATTGGCAGTTGGTATTGTATTGACTAAAACTACAAACGTGTCGATATCATTCGAACAACCATTAAATGTGGCTTCTACAGTTATCGTACTCGAAGTCGCTTGTCCATTGTTATCTGTACTCGTGAAATTTGGTATTTGTCCGTTTCCAGATACTCCTAGGCCAGTTTGTATATTTGAGTTACTCCATGAAATCTGGGCGCCAGAAGGGGTAGTTTGATAATCAGGTAAATTCACCAAAGTTCCTGGGCAAAATGCAGTGTCTGAAAGTAAATTAGAAGTAATGATTGGGGTAACAATGACAGGAATCGTTTGTGGTGCTCCGGGGCACTGATAACCTGTCACAACTACAAGATAAATAGCCGTGTCTAAGGATGTTCCAGAGTTGGTGAGGTTTTGGGCAATATTTACACCACTACCCGGGTTTTCTCCAACTATGGTAGACGGAGCCTGTACTGTCCAAGCAAAAGACATATTTGGTAGATTGCTACTTAAATCAATATCTGTTTGATCTCCACTGCAGATACTCTGTTGTGTTGGATCAATTTGAACATTGGCAATTGGCAATACATTGATTTCTATTTCAACAGGGTTGACACTCGTACAGCCAACGCTGGCATTTAAGGTAATTGTACCCGTATTGTTTGTCGAATTTGTTAAAATCATTGGGGCAATTGTAGCTGTATTAACACCTGAGCCAGATGTAAGTGTAAATCCTTGAACATCGACTACACTATCCAAGGTCCAAGTGACTGTATATCCGGGGACAGTTGAGGTCAGTAGAATTGGTAAAAAGGGTGTTCCTGAGCAAATGTCTTGTGTGAGTGGGATCGCATTCACGCTGCCAACAGGATTGATAACCACAGTTTGCATCACAGAATCCATCCCGCATCCATTTCCTGTATACATCCACATATGATAGGTTCCTGGTTGGGTAAATTCAAGCACAAGACTATCTGAACCGTTGGTCCAAGAAGCAAAATTGTAGTTGCCACCAACAAAACCATTTGAGGAACCCAGATTTCCGTATGTCACATTGTATCCAGTGAGCTCTTGTACTTTCCAATAATGTCCATAGTTACCGCTACAAGTGTTGCCATCAATCATCTGGCCACTTTGGCTCGTATTACTAAATGATACCGGTTCATTCTGACAAATAGGAGATGCAGGGCTGTAGGTGAATGCAGCATCCGAAGGGGCAGAAATGACGATAGGCCCAACCGTAGCAAATGTAGCGCCACACACATTTTGTGCAATGATGGTTGCGCTAAAAGCGTTCTGAATGAGTAAGGGGCCTACAGGGTATGATTGGCCACAGGAACTTGTTGTAAAAACATGTGAAATGGTGGTGTCGTTTGTCGTGCTAAAATTGACAACTGGTGAGTTATCCGTAAATGAAACAGTGTAATTTGTTCCGGGAATGTTATTGGACAAAACGTCAATTTCATATGGAAAAGGCAAGCATGTATTTTGCCCTGATCCCGATACATTTATTACGGGTGCTGCGCCATTAAAAACTAGATATTGCTTGATCGATTGACAACCATTTGCTGAGGTGATTGTGTGTGTAACGGTAAAAGCACCCAAAGGAAAAGTATGAGAGAGTTGACCTCCTACAATTGCAATTTGGGTTTGAGATGTGCTTCCATCTCCCCAATTAAATGTTTGGGTCGTGTTTGGATAAACAGGAGTATTGAAAATGAAATTTGTTGAGGTGGCACCTGCAGAAGTACATTTTTTAAATATAGTTTGACCAGCCAATACTTGTGTACCAAACCCATTCCCAGAACTTGCCAATGTAATTTGTGATGCAGGAACTGCTTGAACAATCACATTGAGCGTAGCAGTAGACTGCAGTCCATTAGGGTTACTAACAGTAAGAGATACTGTTTGGCCAATACTTGAGCTATTGTAGGTGACGGCATGTGGCCCCGGGTTATTTGCGGTTGCCGGACTTCCATTTCCAAAATTCCAATTGTAACTAGTCCCAGTAACCGTTCCGGTTGAACTACTCGCAAAATTTATTTGTTGCCCCTGGCAAATCGTAATTGTTCCATTAACAGCAGCAGGTAAGCTGTTGATGCTAGCAATAGGGGTTTGGGCCAGGGTATCAACGGCGATTAAGACCGCTAAAATGAACTTTATTAAATATCTTATCTTCATTTATCTTATCAAATTAACATGACCTAAAAATCTTCTCGTTTCGCCTGATTGAAGTTCAATAATTTCAATTTTCCATATATATGCGCTATCTTGGTATTGAATTCCTTCTGGGGTGGTCAATATGGCGGTTTTCTCCATTTATAATGACGAATATAACAAAAATACCCCCTTCACGTTAGATACTCCCCTCTAGTTTGATAATAATACGGAGGAAGGATTTTAAACCTTTGCCACTTGTCAATGGTTGTTGTTGTAACCCCGAAGAGTTCAGCCACCTCTAGGCGGCTGTATAGTGGAAAAAACGCTCATACTTACCAACTAAAATCGTACGATTTTAGGTGGTCAGCATACTCCGTTTTGGGGTGGTCAGCATGCTCCGTTCTGGGGTGGTCAGCTTAAACCGATCTAGGGTGGTCAGTATGAGCGTTTTTTCCACACGGTTCCGTCCACGGTTTTAAAATTGGACCAAAAAGTCTATAAAAGCAAAAACCCTAGAACATTGATACATTCTAGGGTTTTCTAATTCCTACAGCCATATAGGACTTGTCTTTAACGAAGCGTTTTGCGGTCTGGACGGGACTCGAACCCGCGACCCCCTGCGTGACAGGCAGGTATTCTAACCAACTGAACTACCAAACCAATTTCTTTCACTTGCGTGAGCAAC
>JBJTCG010000036.1:0-29918 GCA_046091725.1 Flavobacteriales bacterium
TGAACTCAACAAAAAAATCAGTAATCTTGAAAGGCAGCGTGGCAAAAAAAATACACTACTTACACAGCTCGAACAACGCCTAGAGGAACTTCGAAATTGGGCTCAACAAAACAACCCGCAACCAGAACTCAAAGGCATCCCTCGCATTGTCGTCACACTCATGTGTAAAGAAGCGGCAAGCGGCAAAATTGAACTGAGTTACTTAGCCGCAGGCGCGGGCTGGACTCCTCTCTATGACATCCGAAGTGAAGCCAGTACAGGTAAAATTAGTCTTACTTACAAAGCACAAGTACAGCAAAATACAGGCCTTGATTGGAATGACGTCAAGCTCAGTATTTCTACCAACAACCCCTATGCAAATAAAACCAAACCTGAATTAAATCCTTGGTACATCGATTATCAGAATTACCGAAAAGACCTCGAAGAAAAGTCAAAATTGCGTTCACAAGCTTATGAAGATGCACCTGCCGTAGCCAACGGAATGTTCAATATGGGATTTGCCTACTCTGGAAAGGCCGGAGTTGAAGGCGATGCACTCGATGCAGCTAATTTTACAACAATAGTTCAGCAACTAATTGCAGCTGAGTTTAAAATTGATTTAGAATACAACATCGCATCAGATAATCAAATCCGAATGGTCTTGATCAAACAAACAGACCTCAATACTTCCTTCAAATATTACGCCGTTCCGAAGCTCGATCCGGGTGTTTATTTAGTAGCTCAAATGACAAAACTCGACGAATTGCAACTGGTACCAGCCAAAGCCAATATTTTCTTTGATGGCTCCTACATCGGTGAAACCTACATTGACCCCACTACCCTTGACGACACCTTGAATTTATCTTTGGGCCGCGATCCAAATGTCATCGTCAAACGAACCTTACTAAAAAACCAAAGCAAAGAGCGCATTATTCAGGATAAAAAGGAGCGCACTTTCGCCTACAATGTGGAGGTGAAAAACCTGAAGTCCTCAGAAATTGACCTCATTATCCAAGACCAAATTCCGCTGACTACCAATCCAGATATCGTCATTGAAAAATCAGATCTAGGCAAAGGTCAACTCGATGAAAAAACAGGTTTACTGGAATGGCATTTGAAACTCAAATCCAAAGAAAGCCAAGATTTCAAATATGACTTCAGGGTTCGTCATGCCAAAGACAAAATGATCAATCTCTAAATTTCAATGCCCACGAAGTCACTATTTTTCTAACTTAGTGGGCATGAATTTTGTAATTGTTGACGTCGAAACCACAGGTGGCCATACCAAAGACTCTAAAATCACAGAGTTGGCGATCTATAAACATGACGGTCAGCAAGTTATAGATCATTACCACAGCTTGGTCAATCCAGAGCAAGCTATCCCTGAATTCATTGTGCGCCTCACCGGCATCACAGATCACATGGTTCAAGATGCCCCTAAGTTTTATGAAATTGCCAAAGATATTTTGGCGTTTTGTGAAGGATGCATTTTTGTTGCCCATAATGTTGCCTTTGACTACGGGATGTTTCGCAGTGAATACAAGCGCTTGGGTTACGAATTCAGAATGCCACAACTTTGCACTGTCCGTACCGCAAGAGTACTCTTGCCCGGGCATGCCTCTTACAGTTTAGGAAAACTTTGTACTGAACTTGGTATTGCCAACAATGCGCGTCACCGCGCTGACGGCGACGCCAAAGCAACGGCTGAATTATTCACCATGTTGTACAAGCAAGACACCAAGCAACTCAAGCATTTCATCCAAGATGTCTTGCAGCCAAAGGCAGTGCATCCCAACCTGAGTCTAGAGAGCATCGAAGAATTGCCCAACAAAACTGGTGTTTACCTACTCTACAACGAATTCAATCAACTGATTTACATTGGCAAAAGCATACACATCAAAAAACGCATAGAACAACATTTGCGCAATAACAAAAGTGCCAAAGGCCTGCAAATGAGTCAAGAGATTTGTCGGGTTGAATACGAATTAACAGGCTCGGAACTCATTGCCATGTTAAGAGAATCTGTTTTAATCAAAGAACACAAACCAATTTATAACAGACGTCTACGCAAAAGTCTATTCCCATACGGCCTCTATGATCAGCAAGACTTCGATGGATACATCAGGCTGAAAATTGAAAATGCTGGCAAACAAAGCGCAGAACCCCTCATTCAATTTAGTTCAAAAAAAGAAGCACAAATCTATCTTGAAAGAGCTGCAGAGAAACACGAACTCTGCCAGAAACTTTGCTACCTCTACCCGACCCAAAGCGCCTGCTTTCATTACACTATTCAGCAATGTAAAGGAGCTTGTGTTCAGGAAGAAAGCCCTGAAATTTACAACCAACGCGTTCAAAACCTCATCGACCAACTCCAATTCAGTGGGGCATCGTTTTTCATCCTAGACAAAGGGCGAAACAAAGGCGAAAAAAGCATCGTTTGGATCGATAAAGGAATTTACAAAGGCTTTGGATATGCTCCTTTTCACTTCCATGGCAAAGAACCCATTCATTGGGCGCGCTACATCAATATTGAACAAGAAAACCGCGATAACAAAAGCATCATCTCGTATTTTTTACGTGCCGATAAATCGCTCAAAATTGTTCAACTCAATGCCGTTGAAACCATATGAGCAGCCATGTCGGAAAACTAACCTTTTTGGGCTCCGGGACTTCACAAGGAATACCCGTCATTGCTTGCGAATGCCCAACCTGTCAATCAACAGATCCTCTTGATAAGCGCCTACGCGCCAGCGTGCTCATCGAGTTGGCAAATCTGCATTTTTGCATCGATGCCGGCCCCGATTTTCGCCAACAAATGCTGCGGGCCAATGTTCAGCAACTCGATGCAATTTTACTCACCCACGAGCACAAAGACCACATTGCAGGCCTTGATGACGTTCGGGCCTTCAATTACAAACAACAAGCAGATTTCCCAATCTATTGCAGTAAGGCAGTAGAAAAAGCGTTGCACCGTGAGTTTTATTATGCTTTCGAACCAAAACCCTATCCAGGTGTGCCGCAATTTAAAATTCAAACGATTGAAAATAAATCTTTCTCAATAGCTGAAAACATACATGTTGAAGTGATTGAAGTATTGCACCACCGCATGCCTGTTTTTGGTTTTCGATTGGGCAATTTAGCCTATATTACAGACGCAAAAACCATTGCACCTCAAGAAAAATTAAAACTCAAAGGCCTAGATACACTCATCGTCAACGCCCTTCACGAATACCAACACAAGTCTCACTTTAATTTAGATGAAGCGCTTGAACTCATCTCGGAATTGCAGCCAAAACAAAGCTACCTGACCCACATTTCTCATTTATTTGGCAAGCACCAAGATGTCACTAAAAAGTTGCCGCCTAATGTCAGCCTAGCTTACGATGGTCTTTGTCTTGAATTTCAGTATTTCGATTAAATTTACACATGCAAACAACAGATTTCATTGATCTTGAAGCGCTCATCAAAAGCAAAAATCCGCGTTTGCTCAAATGGTTACCTCGTTTTGTCTTGAACTTCCTCAAGAATAAACTACATCAAGATGAAATCAATGACTTTATTGCCAAATACGGCCACCTCCAGGACCACGAATTTTGTGCAGCAATTATAGAATATTTCGACTTTAAAATAGACCTCAAAGGTCTAGAAAACATCCCTCGAGAGGGCGGAGTCATATTGGCGCTCAATCACCCTTTGGGCGGAATGGATGGCGTCGCTTTAATTCATGCGATACATGAAGTAAGGTCAGATATCGTATTGATAGTGAATGACTTATTGCTAAACATAAAACAGCTTTCAAATTTATTTGTTGGGGTCAATAAATATGGACGCAACCAAGGGAGCGTAAGGCAAAATATCCGCACCGCTTTTGAGAAAGAGCAGGTTGTAATTATCTTTCCGGCCGGCATGGTGACACGCGTACACAACAAACAGATCATTGAAGCAGACTGGAAAAAAACATTTGTAACCTATGCCCGAGAATTGAATCGACCTATTGTACCTATCTATATCGGTGGCGGATTATCCAAGACTTTTTACGGCATCAATCGGATACGAACGCAAATCGGCATCAAAGCGAATATTGAAATGTTCTTGTTGGCTGATGAAATGTACAAACAAAAGCATGGTAAAATAAGTTTCACTATTGGCAAGGCATTACTGCCAAAGGACTTACCTAACCATCTCGATGATGCCAGCGCAGCAAATTGGGTCAAAGACCATGTTTACAAACTTAAAAACAACTCATGAAAGCACTCATTGCACCAATAGATAAATCTATATTAAAAGCAGAACTCAATGCAGATCGGTTTTTAAGAAAGACGCGCAAAGGCGACAACGAAATTTATCGGGTCAATTGCCATAATTCACCAAATGTGCTCAATGAAATTGGCCGACTCCGAGAACTCACCTTCAGAGCAGCGGGCGGTGGCACGGGTGAAGCACTCGACCTCGACACACATGATTTTGGCCCATATGCTTACGAACAACTCATTGTATGGTCACCGGAAGACGAAGAAATTATCGGGGGTTACCGCTATTTGGTTTGCAAAGATGCGCAAGACGAAAACGGTCTATACCACCTATCTACCACACATTATTTTGAATTCAGCCAAAAATTCAAAGAACATTACCTACCCTTTACCATAGAATTGGGCCGTAGTTGGGTACAACCAAATTTTCAACCTACCGTGAATCCTAAAAAAGGATTATTTGCCTTGGACAATATTTGGGATGGCCTTGGGGCACTCATTCGTTTTTACCCTGAAGTAAAATACTTCTTTGGGAAGGTAACTATGTACCCCGATTACGACAGCAGCAGTAGAGATTTTCTACTGTTCTTTCTCCATAACTTCTTCCCAGATCCAGATCAGCTCATCAGCGCCTACCACCCCCTTCAGATTGGAGACACCTCTGTTTATGAAGCTAAAATCGAAAACAAGGACTACAAAGAAGCGTTCAAAGAGCTCAATAGCTTTGTTCGGGAGCAAGGAACGTTTATCCCTCCGCTGATGAATATCTACATGAATCTATCGGCAACTATGCGGACATTCGATACTGCAGTGAATCCGGATTTTGGAAATGTGGAGGAAACAGGAATTTTAGTCACCATTGCTGATATCTACCCCGACAAGAAGGAAAGGCATCTCGATTTTTAAATCACAACCAATGGAGGTCAGTTCTGTTGAGTTTCTTGCGGATTTTTGCCTTGATCCGACTGATTTGCACATCGACATATTGAACCCCTAATTTTTGTTCAATTTCCTTACTCGGTTTCTGATACATGTATTTCATTTTCAAAATCAGGGCTTCTTGTTTGTCCACACAACCTAGTGCGTGATTCAATAATTCAAGCAGCAAGACTTCTCTTTCTAAATTATTTTCAGTTGCTTTTAAAATGGCTGTAGTTGTGGTATTGACCCAAACTTCATTCTTTTGAGCCTTTTTTCGTCTCAATTGAGAAATACAATAATGTGTGACCACCGTACGCAACCACGCTTTGGAATCGAAAAGTGCGGCATCTTTTTCGTATTTCTTTTCAAAAAGAAAAAAGAAATGAATGGCAAACTCTTGCTGAATATCTGCTTGCTCGTCGCTTGAGAAATATTTGGCAATGATCTTTTTGAAAAAAGGAACTTGCGCATTGTAAATTTGCTCAAAAAGGATTGGATGTGCAGCGGCCTGGTTCATGTTTTTGAAGTTTACAATTATCGTTCCAAAGTATCCAATGAAAATTTTCTTAGTATTTTCACAATCTCAAGACAACTTTTTCGTTTGAGACACTGCCCTATGAAAGTAATTTCGTTTTTTTTCATACTACTTAGCTTTAGCGCCTTCACCCAATATGATGTTGGCAACAATGCGTTTAGTGGTTTTGAACAAGTTACTTCCTGCAAGAGCTCTGGTGTTGGGGCCAGGTACTTCGCTCTACCCAATGGCGATTTATCAACCACCCTCGACCAAGCAGCTTTGCTCGATTCCAAAATGAACGGCGCTATACACAGCAGCTTTGGAATCTTACCGTCTGGAGTAAATTTCGGCGTATTCACTACTGCTTTTCAAACCAAAATTGGCACCCTTGCGCCTTGTGTGCGCTACATCAATTACGGTCATTTCACCGAAACAAATACATCGGGCGATGCAATTGGGACTTTTAACGCAATGGATTACCAGTTGGGCATGAGTTATGCCTATGCCCCAAACCCATTTTTTAGACTAGGAGTACAAGTAAACCTCTTGGGCTCTCAACTAGAGCGCTACAACGCTTTTGGCGTAAGCACCACTTATTCTGCGCTCCTGATTCATCCCAAACAATTACTTACTGCAGCATTTGGTCTTCGAAATTTTGGTGTAGTTTTCAAGGATTACACAGCCAGCGCTAACTCGATACTTCCACTCGATGCATATGTTGCTCTTAGTTATAAACTTGCGCATGCACCGTTTAGATTTCACGTTGTAGGACATTCATTGAACCGCCCTAACAACATTTGGCTAGACCCCAATGCCACCCCAACCTATGATCCACTAACCGGAGACACCATTGCCGTATACACACCGAATTTGGGTGAGAGAATCGCTAACCACTTACAATTTCAATTAGAGCTGGTACCAAAAGGTGCTTTTCAGCTCAGAATGGGTTTTAATTACAACCGTCGTCAACAACTCAAAGTCAATGATTTTCCGGGACTTGCTGGATTTTCTGTAGGAACAAGTTTGCATATCAAGAAATTTGACCTCGATTATGCCGTTCAATTTTACTCCAAAGCCGGAAGCATACATTCTATCGGTCTCAGCACAGACCTCCAACGGTGGAAAAAGAAGATCTAGAGTTTTTTTGCGTGCAGATGGCCTGCCAAGGCAATGTAGTCCTGATGAAAGCTTCCATCTAATTTTCGAATTGTCAACTCTTTTTCAAAACAACAATCTTCTGCAATAGCAGACTCGCCTCCTTTGTTTTCAAATGCCAAAACCCAACGAATATCTGGTTTATTCTGATTTGAATGAAAACGCGTTTTATATTTTAATATGAATCCTTTTTGAAGTAAAAATGCAACGACCTTTTCTGCGATCGCTTTCGGTAAAATGAGCCAAAATAATCCGGAGGGCTTGAGCATCTTTGCACAAGCTTTGATAAATTGATAAAAAGCCAACTCATCGAGGTGTTTGGCTTGTAATTGATCAGGATCAGTACTTTTTAAATCATCGATAAAATAAGGCGGATTCGAAACTACGATATCAAACAGCGCTTCAGGCTGAAAGGTAGCGATTGGATCCGAGCAGATTTCTAAACGCTCAGAAAAAGATGCTTTCTTAAAATTTTGTGCAGCTTGTGCAAAAGCCTTTTGATTAGGTTCAAGCGCAGTAATTGATAAATACTCAAAGCGAGATGCAAGGATCATGGCTATAACACCAGTGCCGGTTCCGACATCGAGTACACGCGTGGCGTCTGGTTGAATAACTACACTTGCTCCGAGTAATATAGCATCGGTGCCCACTTTCAGCGGACTATCGGTTTGATCTATAGAGAAATCTCTAAAATCAAATCTAGACATCAATAAGCTTTGGCAAAAACGACGCGTCTTTCTGAAGGCTTGCCCGTGACCATACAAACGCCTGGTGTTGGGTCTCCATCAAAAGGAATACAACGAATGGTTGCTTTGGTTTCTTGTTTGATGCGTTCTTCTGTTTCAGGTGTACCGTCCCAGTGTGCCAAAAAGAAACCTCCATTTTCAATTTCAATCTTGAATTGGTCGTAGGAATCGATGTTTTTTGTGCTTGCTTGGCGGAAATCTTTGGCTTTTTGAAGTAAATCTGCTTGAATGACAGCCAGTAACTTTTCAATTTGATCAGCGATGCCATCAAATTCGAGTACTTCTTTGGTTTTCAAATCACGACGGGCTACCTCAATTTTTCCGTTTTCTAAATCACGAGGGCCCATTGCCAATCTGAGCGGAACTCCTTTTGTTTCGTATTCAGCAAATTTCCATCCTGGCCTGCGATTGTCATCGTCGTCATATTTAAACCTAATTCCTTTTGCTTTTAGGGCTTGTGCCAAAGTTGCAAATTTTTCAGAAATTGCGGCTAACTCTTCATCAGAACGGTAAATTGGTACTCCGACCACTTGAATAGGTGCTAAAGCTGGCGGCAAAACCAAGCCTTGGTCATCTGAATGAGTCATGATGAGGGCTCCCATAAGCCGTGTAGAAACACCCCAAGATGTAGCCCAAACGTAGTCTAGTTTACCTTCTTTATCTGCAAACTTAACTTCAAATGCCTTGGCAAAATTTTGACCTAAGAAATGGCTTGTGCCCGCTTGCAAGGCTTTGCCATCTTGCATCAAGGCTTCAATGCACAACGTATCTTCTGCACCGGCAAAACGCTCACTTGCTGTTTTGCGACCTTTCAAAACTGGCATTGCCATGTAGTTCTCGGCAAACTCTGCGTAGACATCGAGCATTTGTGAAGCTTCTGCTTGCGCCTCTGCTTTAGTTGCATGCGCTGTGTGGCCTTCTTGCCATAAGAATTCGGCTGTGCGCAAAAATAGGCGGGTTCGCATCTCCCAACGTACAACATTGGCCCATTGATTGATCAGAATGGGTAAGTCGCGGTATGATTGTATCCAGTTTTTGTATGAATTCCAGATAATTGTTTCAGAGGTAGGCCTGACAATTAATTCTTCTTGAAGTTTGGCATCAGGGTCAACAATTACACCACTGCCATCTTCGGCATTTTTGAGTCTGTAGTGCGTAACAACTGCACATTCTTTGGCAAAGCCATCGACATGCGCCGCCTCTTTGCTGAGGTAACTTTTGGGTATGAATAATGGAAAATAAGCATTGGAATGCCCTGTTTCTTTGAATTTGGCATCGAGTACATCGCGCATGTTTTCCCAGATAGCATAACCGTAAGGTTTGATGACCATGCAACCGCGTACATCAGAATGTTCAGCTAAGTCTGCTTGATAAACGAGGTCGTTGTACCAAGTTGCGTAATCTTCTTCACGGGTTACTCTCTTCTCTGCCATAGCTCTTGATTTGAAAAGGCAAAGATACAGAATTCCTAGATTAAATTGGTCTTACTTCGCCTTGCGACAGCGATTTTCGAGCAAGCGATTTTGATAATCCTGATAGGTCGCGAGTAAAAGATTTGAGCGCAGCCCGAAATTCTTTCGAGAAGAACTTTTCTCTTTTACATTCGGATTCCAGGCAAAAACATCAAATTGTCCATTTTTATTTTCGTATGAAATCAAATAACCATCTTCATAGACAACCTTAGCACCCTGACTTTTGTTGATAATGGAAGTGCCGAATGTAAAGGCTTTTTGGCCCAAACCAAATAAATCGAGGATGGTCGGAAAAATATCTATTTGCTGAAACACTTGCTTGGGGTTTATTTGATCAATCAATTTGGCTTTTAGATCAATTTTCGGATGAAAAAACCCGATCGGGATTCTGTATCGCATTACTAAGGATTGATTGGAACTAAGTCTTGTTGGCCCAACGTGATCTGCGCACAATACAAACAAGGTGTGATCATACCATTTTTGTCTTGCTGCCTTTTTAAAAAATGAAGCCAAGGCCATATCTGCATATGAAATGGTTGCACACAATTTTTCCGGCCCTTTTTTAACCCGGTTGCGATACGCAACGGGAGTTTTATATGGATGGTGAGAACTTAAGCTAAAAAACGTACTCACGAAAGGCTCTTGAAATGTGGATAATTCTTTTGCAAAAAATGAAAACATTTGATGATCCCAAATCCCCCAATTGCCGTCAAAGGCTTCAGGGCCTTTGTAATCCTCCATTCCATAATAGTGTTGAATTCCTATTGACTTTGTAAAATCATCAAAATTCATCGAACCCGTTTTCGCTCCATGAAAAAACGAAGTATGATAGCCATTTTTACCAAACACAGTGGGTAAGGCATCTATTTGATTGGTACAGTACGGACTCAAGATATAAGATTCATTGAGCCACGACGGCATTCCTGCTAAAATTGCGGGCACTGCATCCATGGAAGTCCTGCCATTGGCAATAGCCTTGTCCAGATATAAGCTTTTATTGAGTAAAGAATCCAGAAACGGACTATAAGACATTGGGCTATTTGGCCCGGCATATGCTGTGCCAAAGCTTTCTAACATGATGACCACCACATTCGTGCCTTTCGGTAAAATTGCATGATTTGTGATGTCTGGGCCAGGCAAATATTGTTTCAGTTCAGTTTCATTGAAAAAATTCAATTTTTGAGTCGTTTCAAAGTGGAGAGATTTCATCACAGTAACTGCTGTATTCAATACCAATGTCGCTTCTGATAATGAAGTTAAAGCACTGGCATCAATGATGCTAAGTGGCCTCAATGAAAAACTACCTCTTGCAATCACAAAAGTGAATATAACAATGATGCCATAACGCAGCCATGCATTCCACGACTTTGCTTGAAGCAAGTTGACCGGACGTCGCATTGTCTTTACAAACCCATATAGCAGCGCTACAAACAACAGAGGCAACCACCAAAATTCCATCAAAAACTCACCTGCCAAAGAACTGGTCTCTGTCCCGGTAAGCAAATGCAAAAAATAGCTCAAACTAGAGCGCTTTTGTGTGTAGGAGAAATAAGCGATATCCCAGCAATTGAGTGTGAGTATGAAAACACTGATCAGGTAGAGGTAAAATTTTGAAACGAATTGTAGGTATTTATTTGCTTTCCAAGGATTTGGAAAACTCAATAATGCATAAGGCATAGCCAATAGTGCTATTGTAACCGCATCAAAATAGGCCCCAAAAATAAATGCCTCGAAACCAATTGTCTCAAAAAAACTGGCATTTTGCCAAGCAAAAACCAAGCGCAGCAGTGTCATGGAAAACCATAACCACAAAAACGGACGAAATATCAAAAAATTCTGCCGCACCTTAATATGCCAGCAATTGGTCCATTACCGTTAACAACCTTGATTGTGCCAAAAACTGTTGCTCAAGATCTGCGGCAAATGGCACAGGAGTGTCAATAGAAGCAACTCTTAGCACAGGCGCATCCAAAGATTCAAAACAGTGTTCGTTGACTAAAGCAACTAGCTCACCTCCAATGCCGCCGGTCATGGTATCTTCATGCAAGACCAAAACACGGCCTGTTTTAGAAGCAGCCGCGATGATTGCCTCTTGATCAAGTGGCAACAGTGTTCTTAAATCAAGAATTTCAACACTGACCTCAGGCCTTTGGGCTGCGGCTTCTAGTGCCCAATGCACGCCCAAACCGTAGGTCAGGATAGTGAGGTCTGTACCAGATTGAACTGTTGCAGCTTTGCCAATTTCAATGGTGTAATAACTATCTGGTACCTGCCCTTTTAAACTGCGGTACAGGTATTTGTGCTCAAAGAAAATAACTGGATTCGGATCTTCAAAGGCAGCTAAAAGCAAGCCTTTTGCATCATGAGGATTGGATGGATACACAACTTTAAGTCCAGGTGTATGTGCAAACCAAGCCTCGTTACTTTGTGAATGAAAAGGCCCAGCTGCTGTACCTGCACCTGTAGGCATACGCACTACTACATCGGCATTTTGCCCCCAGCGCCAATGAATTTTAGCTAAATTATTAATGATTTGATTGAAACCAACACTGACGAAATCGGCAAACTGCATTTCTACCATTGCTTTGGCTCCGGCGATAGATAAACCAAGGCCTGCCCCAATGATAGCAGATTCACACAAAGGGGTGTTTCTTACACGTGCCTTACCGAAGCGGTCTACAAAACCTTCAGTAACTTTAAAAGCACCACCGTAATCTGCAATGTCTTGCCCCATGAGTACCAAATCAGGATGTCGCTCCATGGCACTTGCCAAACCATCTTGAATGGCATCGATGAAACGCTTTTCTGAATTGGGCCCATCAGGTGTTGTGGCGACAAATGCATGTGGTGCATAGACGTCTGTTAGCTCTTGGTGGAGATCTGGGATAATTTTTGGTTCGTTGTTTGCTTGGTCAAAAGCGGCTTGAATATCTGCTTTGAATTCAGCTTTGATTTGCTCGATGTTGTCAGAAGTAAATACCTTTTCTGATAATAAGAATTGTTCAAATGCAACAACCGGATCTTTCGACTCCCAACTCTCTTGCAATCCTTCAGGATAATATTTGGTACCAGATGCTTCTTCGTGCCCGCGCATACGAAATGTCATTAATTCCAAGAGAAATGGCCTTGGATTAGCGGACATTTCAGCTTTGATTTGACGCATTACCCGAATGACCTCTAAAATATTATTGCCATCTACTTGAATGGCTTCCATACCGTAGCCGATACCCTTGTCGATGAATTGCTTGCATCTGAATTGTTCAATTGAAGGTGTGCTGAGCCCCCAACAGTTGTTTTCGATTGCAAAAATGACTGGTAAATCCCAGACAGCAGCAACATTAAGTGCCTCATGAAAATCGCCTTCTGATGCGCCGCCGTCTCCTGAGAAAACCAGGGTTGCTTTTGGTTCACCTTTCAATTTATTAAAGAGCGCTATGCCATCGGCAATCCCTAATTGGGGCCCCAGATGGGAAATCATGCCTACTAATTTGTGGTCTTGGGTTCCGAAATGAAAGCTGCGGTCACGGCCCTTGGTGTAACCACTTGCCTTCCCTTGGAATTGAGCAAATAAGCGATTTAAAGGGATTTCGCGAGTGGTGAATACCCCGAGATTACGGTGCATCGGCAAAATATATTCTTCCGAGGACATGGCGTAGGCAGTCCCTACCGATACGGCCTCTTGCCCCCAACCTGAAAACCATTTGCTGATTTTACCCTGTCTGAGCAAAATGAGCATTTTTTCTTCAATCAGTCTTGGTAAGACTAACCTTTTGTAAATAGATTGTAATTCTTGGTCGTCGAAACCCTCTTTTTGAAAGGTAATTGTTGTGTTGATTGACATTGAGAAACTTAAACTTTTAATCCTTTAACGATCCGCTCTTTGCGTTTGGTTTTTTCCAATTTCTTCTTAATGACTTCAAGATGCGCTGCCCTTGGAGCTCCTCTTGTAAGGTCAACTTTGTAGGTGTTTCCACCATAATTGAGTTTGGCTCCACCACTGGCAGTCCAGTCGGCATCTAGGTAATATTGCCTTACACTTGCGCCCTCATTTTTAGTTGCAAAAGGAATGTATCGTAAATCACCAGTTTCAAAACGCACTAAAATTTGACCTGCATTGCCAAAACCTTCAAAAATACAGCGCGTTCCGGCTGGAATGATCACTGACTCTGATTGGCTACTTGAACTAGACACCAAGGCACCGTTTTGGGTGGTGAGCTCGCTGTTTTGAACGTTAATTTGATTGAGAATGATGGTGTGCGAAATGTAAAACTGAACTTGTCTGAATTTCTCTTCGGAGTCTAGACTAAATTCATCGCGAATAGCGGTAGTATATGGAACTCTTGTTCCGCAAGATAAAGTTACTAAAGCCAACAAGGCAAACAATACAAATTGCTTCATAGTTTGTTAAATTTGTTCAAAATTAATTAAAAAGATGCGAGCACTTACAAATCCTCTGTTCTATATTCTTGTTTCTATTTCATTAGCCCTGGTTTCTTGCAAGCAGCAATCTGATAATCAAGTCAAAAAACTCGATCAAATCAGACCTCATTCAGCGCAAAAAATAAAAAAAGTAGACACAACAATAGCAATTGATACGCTCGACACTTTTCTCAAAACTTATGCCAATGATTCGTGTTCTTTAAAAATGGCCCAAGTTGAAATCGATTCAAGTCAAGAGAAACATTTTTTAAATCGCTTTTCAAGTAAACATTTTCATGTTTCTTGTCGAGACTCCTCGAACCAAATATTTGGTCATCAAGAATGGTCATTTAAAGATTCTAATCAGGCCAACGAAGCATTTTTTAATTGGCTCGATCAATTCGATCGTCAACAACCTTTTAAAATAGGTGCCGCAAACAAACTATTTCATAACTACACCTTGATTGTATTGGCTGGAAATAAAATCGTCAAGGTCAATTCAACGCAAAAAATTGCTTACAAAGATTGGTTACTTTTAATGAGCGGAAAATTCAATAACTCCTATTTTAAGTATGTCATTTGGGGTCAACCTAAAAAACAAACCAAATGGTACTTTTATAAAAACACAAAAATACAGCCCTTATGAAGTTAGTCAACCGAGGTTTTTTGTTGGTAAAGCCTAAAAAGGAATTCATAGCATTAGCTTTAAGTGTCAATCCTGAATTATTACTCGACGAAGATGCTGAAGGAACTACCTACCTGATTGAAGAAGAATTTTGGGATGACGAACTTCTCATTGAAAAGTACGCCAAAAAAATATGGACCCAAGAGTTTCAGGCTATTCTAGAGGGAAATTCAGAGATTCAGCCACCTACTTTTTCAGGAAATCTCAACGAATTTTTCTCCATTGAATTAGGTTGTACGGTCATAGACCTTTTGAAGGATCCGATATCTAAGGAGGAACTGTAGTCTCGATTTAATCTAGGGTTGCTCAACGCGTTCGATCAAATTGGAATTCAAGTAATTTGGATCTAGGGTAACTTCCTTCCCTAACCAAGGTGGTAATTCGACAAGTTGGTCCTCAGACTCTAGCTCAAGCTCAGCAATTACGAGGCCTTCCAAAGCGCCATGAAACACATCTAATTCCCAGGTATCTGCGTTGTTTTGGATGTAATAGCGTGTTTTTTCTAAGCATTTTAGATTTGCTTCCGTGATCATTGCTTGCGCTTCTTCGACAGGGATTTCATATTCAAATTCGCTACGAGATAATCCAACACCCAATTTGACGGTAAAAAAAGCTATGTTATCAGTCATGCGAATGCGCACCGAGCGATCAGATTCACGAAGCAAATAGCCTTGAACCAGCGTTCTTTTTCCAATAATCTGGGCTTGTTGCCAATGGTCGTTTTCAACCAAGAACTTTCGTTCAATTTCTTTCAAGTTTTCTTATTTTATGCTAATTTTACTTTCTGTGCAACTTCATGAAACTGTTGCACGTCTACTACAAAACTAAAATTAATCTATGAAAACGCTTCTTACAATTGTTGGCCTACTTCTTTTTTCTTCAGTAAGCTTTGCTCAAAAATCTGTTCAAAAAGCAGGAATTGATATCCAAACAAAACCTTTGCATTGTAACGTTCCTTCAGAGGGTTACGAAGCAGACCTCATTCAATTGACCATCACCAATACCACCAACCAAGTCAAAACTGTTCAATATAGTTTCGAATTGCATTATGATGGCGTATGTGCCACATGTGACCACCCTGAAATGGTTTTCACACAAACATTACAACCCAAAGAGAAACTCGAAGGAGTTTGCCTTGACCGCAACCGCCAAGGACTCACTATTTTTGATCACATGCCTGCCCATTTAACCAAAACACAATTGACAGACTATAAAATTGTCAAAGTTACGGTTCAATAATTTTTAGCCATGAAAACCTACGCTCAACTACTCTGCCTTTTCGCAGCCATTTTTGCTTGGACAAATTCCGACGCTCAATGTACCGTTCAAGCAAGTGCCCAAGATACAATCGTACCATGTAACGGTTCAACCATTTTGAGTGTCAATGGTTCGGGCACCAGTGTCGTTGCCTTCGGCGAAAACTTCAACAACGGACAACCTGTTGGCTGGGATTTCTCGCAAGTTGTTACCATTGCCAACAATACTTGTGGGGTACCAAGCCTTGACGGCTCAGACTTCATGTGGATGGGAAACCAATCCGTTGCACCACGTGTCATGACCACTGTTCCCCTCGATGTTTCTGCCGGCGGTAATGTTTGTTTTGAAATGCGCTATGCCATTCAAGCACAAGCTTCTCCTTGCGAAGGTCCCGATTTAGCAAGTGAAGGGGTTTATGTACAATATTCAATTGATGCCGGAGCAACTTGGGTCACCATGAATTACTGGAGCCCAAATGGTGGTTATGATGCTTACCTAACAGCATGGCATCAGTACTGTGAAACCATTCCGCTTGCCGCACAAACAGCAACAACTAAATTCCGTTGGACGCAACTTGCGGTTTCTGGTGCTGGTTTTGATCACTGGGGCCTTGATAACATTTCAATCTCTGCAACTATCCCAAACTACACAATCACGTGGTTACACGATAACTACAGCTACCCAACAGGTGTCTACACCGGAGCCAATCCTACGCCAGTTTCGCCAACAGGTACTACGAATTATATAGTCATGATGACCGACAGCACCAATATTTGCTATGACACAATTACCCTTTTTATTTCTTATCCGCAAATTGATAGCATCGTTGAAAACGACCCGACTTGCGGTAGCAGCAACGGAAGTTTAGTTGCAAGTTCCTCAGGAGGGGCAGGAGGTTATACTTATTCCATAGACAACGGTCAAAACTTCCAGAGTTCTGGAACTTTTAGCAACTTAGGCATCAACACCTACAACGTCATATTAGTAGACCAAAACAACTGTTCAGACACCCTACAAGCCGAACTTCTCGGTGTTGATTCAGTAGACATCAGTAACATGGTTGTCACCACCACAACTTGCGGACTCGATAACGGCGTCATTGATCTTACCGTCACTGGGGGCTCACCCGCCTACCAATATAGTCTTACCAATGGTGCTACTTTTTCAGCCAGTCCGATTTTCAATAATCTCACTCCAGGGGTCTACCAAGTTTATGTACAAGACCTCAACGGGTGCTTTGATCAGACTACTGCTGAAATTTACCCATCAACAAACCCTTTACTTGGTCAAACTACCTCTACACTCGAATTTTGTAGCCTTCAAGATGGCTCCATTTCAACGAGCGCAACACTTGGTGTAAGTCCTTATGTTTTTGTCGTGCACCAGGGGCCTGTATTGGTCGGAACAAGCAGCACTGGTAGCTTCCCTAATTTAAATTCGGGTAACTATTGGGTAACTGTCATTGACCAAATTGGTTGTGCTGACAGTACTCAAATTATTGTAGACAGCATTCCTGCACCAGTTTCACCTATGCTAGATACTGTTTTGTGTAACCTCACGCTACAAGTGTTTGGAGTTGTTACCTATACTGGTTCAAACTGGACTTCAAATTCAAACCTTATTAGCTTCAGTGACGACAGCGCGGCAAACCCACTCATCACGGCTGATACCGCTGGTGTTTACCTGATCAATATGCAAGACAGCATTTGTGGTTTCAATCAAACATTCAGTCTTACTTTTGTCGCGGATCCATACACCTCCATCAATGATACCACCTTGTGTATTGGAGAGACCGCTACGCTTGCTGCAATTGTACAGCCACAAAACGTGAGCTATGCCTGGAATACTGGATCTACAAGTTCAACAATTCAAGTAACAACCACTGGCCCTTACATTGTAGCAACAACAAATATGTGCGGCGTAAGTATTGATACAGCCCTAGTCGATTTCTATTTCTGCGACATCGAATTTCCGAATGTGTTTACACCTAACGGCGACGGCAGCAACGATTACTTCCAAATGTTATTTTACGGCGGCTTGGCAACCTTTGAGTGCATTATTGTCAATCGTTGGGGAAATACCATTCGAACTTTCACAAATCCAGCATTCCAATGGGATGGCACAGACGAAAACGGAGATGCTCTTGAAGAAGGCGTCTATTTCTACATTGCCAAAACCATCACCAATGCCAATCAAGAAATTGAAAAACAAGGACTAGTGCACCTCGTTCGCGAGTAGTGGTAAATTGCTATCTTTGCGTGTGCTTCAACTCAAGAAAAATACACCGAGATGGGTAATTATCTTACTCGATATTCTGATCCATCTCTTTGCCCTATTTTTTGCCTATTTAATCCGCTTTGACCTCAAGGCGGATTTTTCTTTGATCCAAAATGAATGGACCATTCTTTCTAAAAGTTTGTGGTTTTTCATTCTGGTTAAAATATTGGTTTTCGGGCTGCTACAAATTCATCAAGGAATCGTTCGCTATTCTTCAACAGACGATTTCAAACGAATCTTGTTAGCAGAAGTATTGAGTACCTTCCTCTTTATCATTGGTGGGCTAGTTCGTTTTTACTACTTCGATCACTATTATTTATTCCCAAACTCAGTACTCATTATGGAGTTCATATTCAGTACTGCATTTGTCATTTCTGGTAGGTTATTGGTCAAACTGCTTTACCTAGAATATATCAAAGAAAAGGGAACTGAAATACCTCTAGTCATTTTTGGAGCAGGTGTTTCAGGACTAATGACCAAACGCATCATCGAAAAAGACACTGCTTCATTGCAAAATATACTCGGCTTCATCGACGACAACCCAAACTTGAAAAGCAAACGCATGGAAGGCGCTAGGGTTTACCAGCTCGAAGACCTCCCGATGCTCAAGCAAAAATTTGACCTTCATACGGTCATTATTGCAGTTCAAAATTTATCGGCAGACCGCTTGCAGCAAATTGCAGAGGCAGCTTTTGAATTGGGTGTTCAAATTCAACGTGTGCCTGAAGCCAAATCTTGGACAAACGGCACCTTTCAAGTCAAACAATTTACCAAAATTAATATCAACGATTTATTGGGTCGTGCGGTTATTGAACTTAATAATCCTAAGGTTTTTGAGCTCATTGACAAGCGTGTAATATTAGTTACAGGAGCAGCCGGGAGCATTGGTAGCGGACTTGCCAACAGCATTGCTGCTTTGAATCCTTACAAACTCATTTTACTGGATCAGGCAGAATCTCCATTATTTGAACTTGAACAAACGCTCAAAAACAATTTTCCAAACTTGAATTTTGAATTGGTCATTGGAGACATCTGTGATGAAAAACGCATGACCAAACTTTTTACTCTCTTTCAACCTGAGGTTGTATTTCATGCTGCAGCATATAAACACGTTCCTTTGATGGAAGACAACCCAGCTGAAGCCGTCCGGAATAATATTGGAGGCACTTTTAATATTGCCACGCTCGCTGCTCAGTTTCGCGTTAGCAAGTTTGTAATGGTTTCTACAGATAAAGCCGTGAACCCAACAAATGTTATGGGAGCTTCCAAAAGAATAGCCGAAATGAGTGTGGATTTACTCAATGAAAACAATGAAACAGCTTATATCACTACACGTTTCGGGAATGTACTCGGCTCTAATGGTTCGGTTATTCCGACATTTGAAAAGCAAATTGCAGCTGGAGGGCCGGTTACCGTTACAGACGAACGCATAACGCGTTTTTTCATGACTATTCCAGAAGCTTGTCAGTTGGTTTTAGAGGCTGCAGCAATGGGCAATGGCGGTGAAATCTTTGTCTTTGAAATGGGCCAAGCCGTTAAAATCATTGATTTAGCAAAAAAGATGATTTTACTCACAGGAAAGCAGCCCTACAAAGACATTGAAATACAAATTACAGGCCTCAGGCCAGGTGAAAAACTCTACGAAGAGGTCTTGGCGTCTAGTGAAAATACACTTGCTACGCATCACCCCAAAATACTCATTGCTAAAACAAGGCAAACCACCCAAGAGCAAGCAAAAGGTATTAGCGAACTGTTATCTATTGCCGAAAAACAGGAAAACGAGGCTTGCGTAACGCTTATGAAAAAATTAGTTCCTGAATACATCTCCAATAACTCAACTTTTCAAAAACTTGACAAATGATCTCTCCAGCTAAAATTCAAATCAGGCTTACTGACATAGACATTCTCGGACACGTCAATAATTCTATTTATCTGGTTTATTTTGAAATGGCGCGCATCCATTATTTCAACCATATGGTTGGACCCGATTGGAATTGGCTCGAGGATGGTGTTGTTTTGGTCAAAAATGAAGTTGAATACATACATCCACTCTTCTTACATGATCAACCAGAAATTAAATTGTTTTTAAAACATATTGGTAACAAGAGTTATACTTTATACTACGAGCTTTACGTCAAGGAAAAATTATGTACCACAGGAAGCAGTATACTCGTTGGTTTCAATAGCAAGATTCAGCAAACTATTGAAATACCAGAACGCATGAAAGCTGCACTTCTGGAACTCGAACAAAAATAATAGCAAAGCGATATGACTCCTTTTAGAATTTTAATGGTCATCTTTTTATTGACCAAAGTCATTTGTGTTGCCCAAATTCCAGAGGCCTGCAAATCAACACGAGTAGCGTGTCCAGCTAAGAATGTCAACAATTGCCAAGAAAAAGTAGCTTTTGACGACGCAAGAAATCTTTATTTATTGCGCAAAGACTATGCTACACCCTACTCTGGTACGTGTATCAGTTGCTACTCCAATTTTTTAGTTGAGGAAAAACTTTACTTTGAAAATGGCAAGCGAGAGGGCCGTGATACCTCCTATTATAGAACTGGTTGCATTCAAGCCATTCAAGAATACCATATCGGATTACAAAATGGCGCTACATTGATCTATTACGATTCAACACAATGGAAACAATTCGAAATATGGTATAAAAATGGCGTGCTTGATGGTCCTTCGATTCAGTACAACCGCTCAGAGAAACAAGACACGCTTGCTCTAAAAAATTATGCCAATGGCAAATTACACGGCGAACAACGCAGCTATCAAAGTAATGGAAAGGTCAGAAAAATAAGTCACTACAATAACGGCGTGCTTGATGGAACCATGATTACCTACAACCCGAAGGGCGGTAAAGAAAGTCAATTGAATTACAAAAATGGTAGAAAAAACGGTGTCTGGACCTACTATTTCGACAGCGGAAAAACAGCCCGAATTGAAAATTGGAAGGACGGCAAAAAAAACGGGGCATTTCAAACTTTCGACGAAAGGGGTCAAATATTAAGTTCTGAAAACTACACATTAGATATACCAGTAGGGAAACACGAATCCTTTTATATAGATGGTAAACTGAATTACAGCTGTACTTACAGCAGCAAGGGCGAAAAAATGGAAGAATTTGTTATTGACGAATACGGCGTTAAAAAACAATTATTTCCTCAAGCCCAACCCAACAACATAGAAAGCCCTAAAGAAAATAACGCCAATCCAAAGAGTAAGTCAAAAAATTGATTTTTGATTTGCGGTAGCAAGTACCTGCCTACTAGCGTCCCAAGAAATGCAGCAACAGTGGTAAGCCCCATTAAATCCCATTGAATGGAAGCCCAAATTTTGGGGTTTTGCATATAAAAACCTATTCTAGTCAAGTCTACAAACAAAGAAATCAAGGCGGTGGTTGCCACAAATAAAAGTCGATCCAATTTTAATTGCGAAAGAAATATAGCCCTTAATGCTCCCTGATGACCAGAAAAACCACCAAAAAATCCGCTTAAAAATCCACCTAAGTTTAGCTGTACCGAAGAGAATCTTGCAAAGCGCCAATTAAAAAACTCGAGGATTGCAAAAAGCATAAATAACACACCAAAAATTGGTTTCAGGAATTCGTGAAAACTGCCTCCAACTTGAACCAATAAAGAAGCCCCCAAAGCTGCCCCTATTAAAGCAGGTATTCCAAAGCTTTTAAATAAGGACCAATCTATTTTCCTGGCCGTTAGCCCAACTTTGAGCACATTGTTTGAAAGGTGCACCAAACCGGCAAAGAATACAGCAAGTGTTGGTTCAACGTACCAAAGAAAAATTGGTACTAAAATAGTGTTGAGGCCAAATCCGGTGAAAAAAGTAGCCAGCGCGCCCATAAATGCAGCAATTGGAAGTAAATACAATTGAGCTAATTCCACGTCTAATGTTATTTTTGTTAAAAATAATCAAATGATCGATTTACGCAGCGATACCGTTACTGTTCCGAGCCCTGAAATGAGGACTTTTATGCTTGATGCCCCTGTCGGGGATGATGTATTTAAAGAAGATCCGACAGTGATTGAACTCGAGCAAACCGCGGCTAAAATGTTTGGTAAAGAAGCTGCCTTGTTTTGTAGCTCTGGCACACAAACCAATCAAATTGCCATCAATGTGCATGTGCAACCCGGCGGCGAAGTCATTTGCCACGAAGAAAGTCATATCTACAAATATGAAGGTGGTGGTATTGCTAAAAATTCAGGCGCATCGGTGCGCTTGCTTCCCGGTGATCGCGGACGCATTACTGCAACCGAAATTCAAAAATGGATTAACCCAGCTCACGATGTTCATTTTCCATTGACCCAGTTAGTGAGCCTTGAGGATACCGCCAATAGAGGTGGTGGCGCAGTCTATGACATTGCAGAAATTGCTCAAATTAGCCAACTTTGCAAAGCACTATCGCTGCCCCTACACCTCGACGGAGCACGTGTTTTTAACGCCTTAGCAGTAAATGGTTTACCAGCAGAAAAATACGGCCATTTTTATGATAGCATTTCTGTTTGTTTATCAAAAGGCCTGGGTGCGCCGGTAGGCTCTTTGCTCATTGGCGATCAGACATTCATCGATAAAGCCCGAAGAGTCAGAAAAGTACTAGGTGGAGGTATGCGCCAAGCAGGCATTATTGCGGCTGGTGGTTTATTTGCCTTGAAACACAATGTCAACAGATTGCAAGAGGATCACCTCCATGCCAAAAGACTCGAAAATGCCCTCATCAATTCTTCGTTCATTGAGCAGGTTATTCCGGTTCAAACCAATATCGTGGTGGCTATCCTTAAAAATCCCGAACAACGCGATCCGGTCATTGCAAACCTTGCCGAAAAGGGCATCAAATGCATGGCTTTTGGCCCAGGTATGATTCGAATGGTTACACATTTGAATATCTCTGCCCAAGACATCGATTATTGTGTAAATATTATTGAAAAAATGTAACTTTTTGAGCGAAGTGCGTAGATAGCACTATGTGCTACACCCGGTTTTTATGGTTTGTTTTGGCGTTGTTTTTTACAAGCGCCATCTTTGGGCAACAAGATGCCTGTACAACAACCGATAAAAAAATCAATAAGGCACTACAAGAGGCCTTGAATTTACCGGCATTTGAACAACAAACTCAAGCATTGGCACAACTGGCCAATAAATACCCCTCGAACGTTCAGGCATACTACTATCTTGGTTTATTGTTTTATCAAAAGGGATCTGCCGAATTAAAGCAAGTCAATATAAAGGTTGATGCCGAGAAAAAACTTCAAAAGTCTTTGGTGTTTTTTCAAGCGGCTATTCAAAAATGTCCCGATTACAATTTAGAGGCCTTTTATTACTGTGCAAAGCTCGCCTACAATTTCAATCAAAAAGAAGTTTGTTTCAAAAACCTCGAGCGTTATATTGAATTGGACACACTACAAACGCCGGAAATACCCGAACAATATGCAGTGCATAAGGCAGAACTTTTGCCCGTTTACCTCGAACTAAAGTTTGTTGCCGATGCAAAGTTGAAACCTGTTCCATTTGAAGTGAAAAAGGTGTTGGAGGTAAGTACTGCACAAGACGAGTACTTTCCTATGTTAAGCCCTGACAACGAGCTCTTATTTTTTACGCGCAAAGCCGACAAAACAAACCTTGGTGACATCGCTGGTGGCATTGAAGAGGAATTCACGATGGCACAAGCAAACGACCAGCTCTTCAATCAAGGCAGGGCTCTGAGCGCCCCTTTCAACGATGGTAGTTTTTATAATTACGGTTCTGCAAGTTTATCGGCAGATAACCGTGAGATGATCCTTTGTGCTTGTCGGGCTGAAAAAGTCTATCAAAAGGATTACCTCAACTGTGACCTCTATAGTATACGTTATCAGGTGAATCAAGTCAATGGGAAAAATATATTTTCTTGGGGGCCCCTGATAAATCTTGGACCTCAAATCAATACAAAAGATGGTTGGGAAGCACAACCGTCGCTCTCTTCGGATGGTAAATTGCTTTATTTCACGAGTTTAAGAAAAGGCTCTCAAGATAACGACATCTATTACAGCGAGAAGCAACCCGACGGTTCTTGGGGACAAGCGAAGCCTTTTACAATTGTGAATACTGCTGGCAAAGACAAAAGTCCATTTTTTCATCAAGACGGAGAAACTTTCTACTTTGTTTCTCAAAGCAATGTAGCGAGACCTGGCATGGGTGGCTTGGATATCTTCTATATGCGAAAAACCAAAGATGGTTGGGGTCCTATTCAAAATTTAGGCTACCCCATTAATTCTGAAGGAGACGAACTTGGCTTATTTATTTCAACCACAGGTAAAGAAGCCTATTTTTCAAGTTACCAAAACCAAAACTGGGATATCTATAGTTTTGAATTATACGAAGCTGCAAGACCCAAAGAAGTCAGGATTGTAACAGGTAAAATTGTCGATGATAACGGAAATGGTGTTGCAGGCGCACTATTGCAACTCAATTATCATCAAAGAGAGCAACAAATTGATGTCGGCAAAACCAATGAGGACGGAACGTATGCTATTGCGGTACAAGTGGGAGAAGATGTCAGTATTGCGGCGAGCAAAGAAGACCACAGTTTTCAAGCACAAATGATTCAAGCTGCTACCTTAACAACTACCACAAATAAAGTAACGGTCAATGACCTTCAGATTGACACATTAGAGATCGGAGCATCCTACACGATTGCCTCCATTTATTATACCACAGAGAGTCATTTACTAGATCGAGATGCACAAATTTTGTTAAAAAACTTTGCTGCATATTTAAAAAGTCAGGACAACATTCAATTGCAAATCAATGGCCATACAGATGACCTGGGTTCTGAGCAATCAAATCAAGTACTCTCAGAAAGAAGAGCAAAAGAAGTTGTACGTTTTTTAGTGGAGCAAGGAATAGAGGAAAGTAGGCTTTCTTATAAGGGATTTGGTGAAAGCCAGCCAAAAGTTCCAAATACTTCTGCTGAGAATCGGGCGTTAAATAGAAGAACGGACTTCGAAATTTTAGGATTATAATTCTATTATAATTAATTCTAAAGCATAGTCATAGGACAAAAAAAAAGGAGCTTAAACAGCTCCTTTTTTGTAAATATGAGATTTAGCTTAGTGGCTAAAGTTTTTCTTTTCGCGGATACGAGCAGACTTACCAGTGCGCTCACGGAAGTAGAAAATACGTGCTCTACGAACCGCACCACGCTTCACAACTGTGATGCTGTCAATGAATGGAGAGTTTACAGGAATGATACGCTCTACTCCGATGTTACCTGACATTTTACGAATGGTAAAAGTTTCGATAGCACCTGCACCACGACGTTGTAATACAACACCTTGGAATTGCTGGATACGCTCTTTGTTACCCTCAACAATACGGTAAGAAACAATAATGGTGTCTCCGGCTCCGAAAGCTGGAAGTTCATTTTTGGCGATGAGCTCTTGCTCAATTTGTTTAATGACGTTCATCTGAGAAAATTTAGTACCGTTTCAATCAAACGGGGGTGCAATATTACGAATATTTTCTGATTTGCTTAAAGAAAATGTGATTTTTTTTGAGCTAAACATAAAAAGCCATCAGAATGAGCAACAAAGCAACTGCAGCGTATATAACAATTAATTGCAAACTAAGACCGTGTTTGGACTCAGGTTGAGCTGTATCGGCCTCAGTTGCGGTGTCAGCGCTGCTAGATGTTGTAGCGATAGGCCACGAAAATAAGCTTTGAAGGTCCAAGGTGAATTCGTCAATTTGGAGTTGATCTTGCGCTAAAACTTGAGTTGTATTCAGCACTTGCTCACCGTTTAACAAAACTTGAGCGCCGGCAACACTTGGATTGATGTACACGCAGCCGTCCGAAAATTGCATGAGTTGGGCATGGAAAGGCAATACGGACGCACCCGAAAATACTACATCATTGGCTTGTGCACTTCCTATTTTGACATACGTCTTGGCGAACATGATGCAAATTTACTGAAAAACCTCGGAATGTTTTACAAGTCTAAGCTACTGTAAATGAATGATATTGACAGAATCGGCATCAAAATGGTTGATAAGTTCCTAGTGAGAGGCTTCCATGAATGCAGAACTACTTGTAATTTTATCTTTCAATAGATTCATTATGGGTAAAATCATTGCCATTGCTAACCAAAAAGGAGGAGTCGGAAAAACTACAACTTCCATCAATTTGGGTGGTTGTTTGGGCGTTCTTGAGTACAAAACACTAATTATCGATGCCGACCCGCAAGCAAATTCAACCTCTGGCTTAGGTTTCGACCCAAAATCTGTAAAGAACATTTACGACTGTCTTGTCAATGGTAGCCATCCGAATGAGGCCATTCTGGAAACCGCCAACCCCAACCTGTTTGTGCTTCCATCTCACGTTGACCTCGTTGGCGCCGAACTCGAAATGATCAATATGCCCAACCGAGAGTACCTACTCAAAGAAGCATTGGAACAGATCAAAGCAGACTACGACTTCATACTTATCGATTGTTCACCTTCGTTGGGTCTCATTACAGTCAATGCCCTTGTTGCCGCGGATGCAGTAATGATACCCGTTCAATGCGAATATTTTGCACTAGAAGGCCTCAGCAAGTTACTCAACACCATAAAAATTGTTCAAGGGCGCTTGAATCCTGAATTAGAAATTGAAGGAATGGTCTTGACCATGTACGATACCCGTTTGCGTTTGGCAAATCAGGTAGTAGATGAAGTTAAAACACACTTCCAAGAATTAGTTTTCGATACGGTCATCCATAGAAATACCACTTTAAGCGAGGCTTCTAGCCACGGTACAACTGTCATTATGTATGATGCATCTTCTAAAGGAGCCATCAATTACTTGAATTTCGCACGTGAATTGCTACAAAAAAATGATGCCACTAAAATTGGCAATGACGACAAAATCATTGAGATAGATCATGAGCTCTAACCCGAAAAAACAGCCTGCACTTGGCAGAGGTCTTAGTGCGCTTTTACAAAATACCGAAACCGACATCACCGGCAACACCAGTGCCGTACCCGCAGGTGCCGTTGCCCTGATTTCCATCTCTTCAATCGAAGCCAACCCTTTTAACCCTCGTACCCATTTCGAACTAAGTGCACTTGAAGAACTCAAAACTTCAATCCTGACACACGGCATCATTCAGCCGCTCACGGTACGTAAAATGGGCCGCGATCGCTACCAACTCATTTCAGGAGAGCGCCGTTTCAGAGCAGCTCAATTGGCAGGTTTAAAAGAAGTTCCTGCATATGTTCGAATTGCCAATGACCAAACAATGTTGGAAATGGCACTTGTTGAAAATATCCAGCGCGAAGATCTCAACGCCATAGAGGTTGCACTGTCGTACGAAAGGCTTATCGAAGAATGCAAACTCACCCAAGATCAACTCAGCGAGAAAGTAGCTAAATCAAGGTCTCATATTGCCAATCACCTCAGATTACTTAAACTACCTGCACCCATACAGGCAGCTGTTCGAGACAAAAAATTATCTATGGGGCATGCGCGTGCGTTGTTGGCTTTGAACACTGAAAAAGAGCAACTAGCTGCACTTGAGCGCATTTTAACAGAACAATTATCGGTACGTGCGGTCGAGGCCTTGGGAAAACCAAGCTCAGAACCAGCAAGTACTACAGCGGCTAAAGGTCAACCTAAGGCCAAAGTTTCTTTGTCCACAACAGAAAAACTATATATTTCCTACCTAAGCGAACAACTCAACAGCAAAGTAAGCCTCGACAAAGAAGCCAATGGCAAAGGCAAGTTGATCATCCATTTCGACGAAGAACAACAATTACAACGCCTGATTGAAATGCTCAAAAAGACAGAATGAGAAGTCTTTTGCTGATCTTGTTTTTAAATTGTCTTGGATTTGCACAAACCAACAGCAAACCAGATTCAACAGCCTTGGCTTTCCATCAGAAAAGTATGCTTTATTCAGCGATCATCCCTGGTGCTGGCCAGGTCAGAAACAGCATCATTTCAACCCGCCACAACAATGCTTATTGGAAAGTCCCGATCATTTATGCGGGTCTTGGTGGCGCCGGCTATTTTTTAGTCAATAACCAAAGCAAGCAGAAAGCACTGAAATTTGAATATACGCAGCGTAAAACTGGCGGTGTGTTGGACCCTCAGTACGCCATGTACGATGACAACGCGGTCTTACAACTCTATCGTCAATACCTCGATTGGCGAGACCTCTCTATACTTGGTTTTGCTGCTGTTTATTTCATTCAAATAGCAGAAGCAGGTGCCGAAGCTCATTTTGTTCATTTCGACACAAGCCCTGACCTCAGTATTTCTCTAGATCCGGTTTATCAGTATGGCGGATACCTTGGCGCACGACTATCCTTGAGTTTTCGTTGATTTATATTACTTTTACGATATGAAAATTGCGCTGCTAGGTTACGGAAAAATGGGCAAAGCCATTGAGCAAATTGCACTAGAAAGAGGACACGAAATTGCAGCAAAAATCAACTCCACTACACCGATCGATACTGTCAATTGGTCTGATATTGATGTCTGTATAGAATTTACCCAACCACAGCTTGCCCTCAAACATATCGCATTTTGCGCGAGTCAACAAGTACCAATTGTTGTGGGCACTACAGCCTGGCTTTCCGAATTACCCGCTGCAAAAGCGATCATTGAAAAACACGATGCAGCCCTCTTGCACGCAAGTAATTTCAGCATCGGGGTCAATTTGTTTTTTGAACTCAATAAATACTTGGCCAAATTAATGAGTGCCTACCCCGACTACAAAATAGGCCTTGAAGAAACCCACCACGTTCAAAAACTCGATGCACCAAGTGGCACAGCTGTGAGCTTATTGCAAGATATCCTCGACATTAACCCGCATTACGATGGCTGGAGTCTGGATGAGCAAAATCCAAAACAAATTCAAGTGAGTGCACACAGAATTCCAGATGTGCCGGGTACACACGAGGTGCACTACGATTCTCCTATCGATACCATTAAAATAGAACACATTGCCCACAACCGCAAAGGATTTGCCCTTGGCGCGGTTTTAGCTGCTGAATTTTTGAAAGGCCGCAAAGGTTATTACCAAATGTCTGACGTCTTAAACTTACAACCATGAGTTTCATTTATTTTTATTTGCTCATTTTACTTCACCCCTATTTAGCTCAATGGCATCGTGTTTTCCCAAAATTAGGGCGTAAATCATGGGAGGCCATGGTGCCCGGTTATAATTACTTCGTTTTGTACAAAGAAGTCCTCAATAAACCATGGTGGTCATTGCTTTTGATTTTCCCTGGGGTGCATCTCGTGATGTGGATGACTATCAATCTCAGCTTATTGCGCCGTTTTGGTTTTTACAGCCTGACTGACACGTTACAAGGTCTATTTTTCCCGTATCTGCTTTTCAACAAGACAGCTCAAAACGAAACGCTTCAATATGGCCCGGCTACCAACTGGTCGAACTCAAGAGAAATCGAAATACGCAAGTGGGGCGATCACGTTGTGTTATTCATGGCACTTCCGGTCATAGGCCACATTTTAGCCATTGGTTTTGACAAAATTTCACGCGATAAACCAGGCACCAAACCGCGTGTCAAAGAATATGGTGACTCTTTTGTATGGGCCTTGGTTGCTGCCGCAGTGATCCGCACTTATTCTTTTGAGCCTTTTCAAATCCCGACCGGTTCTATGGAAAAGACCATGGTGGTTGGCGATTTTCTTTTTGTCAATAAATTGGCCTACGGACCAAAAGTACCGATCACGCCACTCTCCTACCCTTTGGTGCACAATATCGTACCGCTGGTCAATATCAAATCTTACGTCAATTGGGAGAAAGGAAATTACACTAGAATTCCTGGCTGGGCAAAAATCAAACGCAACGATGTCGTTGTCTTTAATTTCCCTTCAGGGGATACAGCCATCCTCGACCCTCGTACACCAAGTGGCCTCATGGGGCATGATTTTCATGGCTTAGTCAATCAAGAAGCTTTATTCGAATTTGCCTTAAAAAATAACGTCAGTGCTATCTGGGAAAGACGCGACCCGAGTGCTCAAGAAAATGAACTACTAGAACAATTCATTCAGAACCACGACTTCTGGAAAAATCAGGCCCGAGCTCGCTTCCAAAACGGAGAATTCCCAGTCTACATGGAGGAAAGCAAATACGATCAAAAACACGGTGGCCTTATTTATCGTCCGGTTGATAAACGAGAAAATTACATCAAGCGCTGTGTGGGCACACCTGGCGATATCTTAGAAATCAAAAACTC
>JBJTCG010000037.1:0-4318 GCA_046091725.1 Flavobacteriales bacterium
TCTATTTTATTTGTGATGTTTGCCGTGTTCTCTGGACAGTTTTACAGCATCGATTATGTCTTAAACGGAAAAAAGGATGACCCCATTCTCATCGGTGAAACTTATAAATGGAAACTGCCAGCACAGGTCATTGATCAGATGGCCAAGGCAGAGAACAACACTTTCATCAAAAATGTGAATCCTGCAGATGCTGATACAACATATGTGCTCAAAGAAAAAACGGTACTTGTCTATTCAGGGACTCAAAAATCAGACGGTTTACTAGTGACCGCTAAGGCCAGTTTATTTGATCTGATTTTGCCATTAATGGCTTATCTGGCATTTTTTGCAGGCATTATGCAACTGCTCATTGACTCTGGGGCCACCGAAAAATTAGCCAAGCGCTTAAGCCCGTTTTTTCAAAAAGTTTTTCCGACCGTACCTGCGGGGCACCCTTCTATTACCTACATGACCATGAATTTTTCCGCCAATTTTTTAGGACTTGATTCTGCGGCAACGCCTTTTGGTCTCAAGGCAATGGAAAGTCTGCAAGAGCTCAACACAGAAAAAGAGAAGGCTTCAGATGCACAAATTATGTTTTTGAGTTTGCATGCAGCAGGTCTGACACTCATTCCAACTTCGATCATAGGGTATCGTGCAGCTGCCAATGCTGCAAACCCGGCAGATGTAATGCTGCCTTGTATCATTACCTCATTTGTCGGAACCCTTGCTGCATTTTTTATTGTGGGCATTCGTCAAAGAATTTCCTTCAAAAGTGGCCTATTATTAGGTGTTTTAATGGGGGTAATTGGCGCAATTTTAGGCTTGTTGTTTTATGTTGGTTCACTTGATCTTGTCCAAAAAAACTACTTTACCAATAATTTTTCGGGCATTCTTTTGTTTGCCATTATTGTACTAACCCTCTTATTTGCCTTCAAAAATGAAGCGCGCTTCAAGGAAAAGCAAACCACGGTATTTGACGCATTTGTAGAGGGTGCACGCGGCGGTCTTGACACTGGTGTTAAAATATTTCCTTATGTACTCGGTATGTTGGTGGCGATATCTGTTTTTCGCAATTCAGGCCTATTCGAATTGATAGCCGGAGGTATTTCAGATCTTTTTAGATATGCAGGTGTGGGTAAAGAGATAACTGACTCTTTGCCTGTGGCTTTACTCAGACCTTTCAGCAGTTCGGGTTCGCGCGGTTTTATGTTAGATGCCATGAATCAGTTTGGGCCAGATAGTTTGGCGGGTAGATTGTCTGCTATCTTTCAGTGTTCAGCTGAAACGACTTTTTATGTAATTGCTGTTTATTTTGGAGCCATCAATGTTCGCAATACGCGTTATACTTTAGGTGTGATGCTTTTAGTTGACCTCATTTGTGTATTAACTGCCATTGGCGTGGCCTTGTGGTTTTTTGCCTAACAATATCACTATGTAATTGATCCTAAGGAAAATGAAAATAATTGTAGTATGCAGCACGCTCAATTAGCTTATCCCTCGCTGGTAATTTTAGCTTTAGCCAAAGCGGTTGAGGGCAACAAAGAACTACAGCTTTGGCTGCAAGAAAATGGCTACCCTGAATTATTTATGACCGCCCAAGCCATTCGCTTGCATGATCCTGCTAGAAAATGGCTGTTGTCAAATGGATATCCACACCTAATGGCAATGATTGCTGCTGCAGAGGGTACTGAAAAAGCACAAATTTGGCTCAAACAATACAACTATTGGGTGTTGTATCACATCGCTATGGCCGTTGAGCACGAAAAAGAAAGTTGGTTTTGGCTACGCAAAAATGCGAGCCCGGAACTCATTATGCTAGCCAAGTCAATCCAGATCATTAAAGATCAAATTGAAGAAAATCACAACGACGTACACGCTATACATAAAGATTTATAGCGAGTACGTCGTTGAAAAAATTGGATAACGTTATCAGAGTAACATAGCAGCAGGCTGCTCCATGTATGTCTTGAAAGTTTGTAAGAACGATGCACCAGACGCGCCGTCAACTACTCTGTGATCACAAGAAAGTGTTACTTTCATTACTGATCCAGGAACTACTTGGCCGTTTTTCACTACTGGAACTTCTTTGATACCACCAATTGCTAAAATGCAAGAATCAGGTGGGTTTACAATTGCTGTAAATGACTCAATTCCGAACATTCCAAGATTTGAAATGGTAAAGGTGTTTCCTTCCCAATCAGAAGGTTGTAATTTTTTATCTTTTGCCTTTTGAGCAAACTCGCGCACTTCGGCAGAAATTTGAGTCAGGCCTTTGTTATCTGCAAAACGTACAACCGGCACCAACAAGCCTTCATCAACAGCTACGGCAACACCTATATTAACGTGCTGATTACGGCGAATGAAGTCACCCATCCAGGCACTGTTTACTGTTGGATGTTGGCGCAAGGCCATCGCTACTGCTTTGATCACCATATCGTTGAAAGAAACTTTGACACCATCAAGGCTATTCAAAGATTTTCTTGTGGCAATGGCGTTAGACATGTCGATATCAAGTGTCAGGTAGAAGTGAGGCGCTGTAAATTTACTTTCAGCCAAACGACGTGCGATAGTTTTGCGCATTTGCGAAATAGGCTCGTCGTGATACGATACTTCTCCTGTAAACTGAGCAGCTGCAGCAGGAAGGCTAGCAGGAGTATAAGGTACATAATGATCTACATCGCGTTTGACGATACGGCCATTTTCACCGGTTCCTGCAATTGCTTGTATATCAATTCCGCGTTCTGATGCAAGTTTTTTAGCTAACGGGGAAGCAAAAACACGGTCTGATGAATTGTTAGCAGCAACCGGAGCAGCAGCAACAGGGGCGGCTACAGGTGCAGGTGTTGGAGCGGCAGCAGCTACAGGAGCCGCAACTTCAGCTACAGGAGCTGGGCTAGGGCTTGGTTCAGGTGTGCTTGTTGCAGCACCTGGAGCACCGGCCGCGGCATTGGCAAGTGTAGAACTGATGTCTTCGCCTGCTTGACCAATAATTGCGAGTACGCTATTGACCGGAGCTGCATTGCCGGTTTCTACACCGATATGCAACAAAACTCCATCGAAAAAAGATTCAAATTCCATCGTTGCTTTATCCGTCTCGATTTCAGCGAGTACTTCTCCAGCTTTAACGGAATCACCGACTTTTTTTGTCCAGGCAGCGACAACACCTTCTGTCATGGTGTCGCTCAATTTCGGCATGTAAACTACTTCAGCCATGTTTTTCTATTTTTTAATATTCTTTGATGTAAGGATAATCAGATTGAACATATACGTCTTCGTAAAGTTCATGGGCTTCTGGGTAGGGTGAATTTTCAGCGAAGGCCACAGATTCATCTACTTCTGTTTTCACCCAAGTGTCGATTTCTTCGAGTTCCTTGGCGCTGAGCCATTTGTTTGCTTGAATGATGCGCAAGCAGTGCTCAATCGGGTCTTGCTCCATCCATTCGGCTACTTCGTCCTTGGTTCGGTATTTCTGCGGATCTGACATAGAGTGCCCTTTGTAACGGTAGGTTCTGATGTCAAGAAGTGTAGGGCCTTCGCCGCGTCTTGCGCGGTCAGAGGCTTCTTCAATGGCTTCATGAACTGACTCTGGACGCATTCCGTTTACAATTTTGGAAGGCATACCGTATGAGAGTCCAATTTGAGAGAGGTCTGTTACGTTGGTTGTACGCTCAACTGAAGTACCCATTGCATAATTGTTGTTTTCAATAATGAAAATGACTGGGATTTTCCAGTTCATGGCCATATTGAAAGTTTCGTGAAGCATCCCTTGACGAACTGCTCCGTCGCCCATAGAAACAAAAGCTACATTTTTAGTGCCTTTGTACATTTCTGCAAATGCAACACCAGCACCCATACCAATTTGAGCCCCCACAATGCCGTGGCCACCCATAAAATTGACATTTTTATCAAAGAAGTGCATAGAACCGCCTTTGCCTTTTGAACAGCCGGTGGTGCGGCCATAAAGTTCGGCCATCAAAACCCTTGGGTCTGTGCCCAAAGCTAATGGATGTGCGTGATCGCGGTAAGCAGTCATGTGTTTGTCATCTTTTTGACAGGCACTTGCCGTACCAACAACGATGGCTTCTTGACCAATGTAAAGGTGACAGAAACCACCAAATTTTTGTTGAATATAAAGTTGCCCAGTTTTTTCTTCAAACTTTCTGATCAAGAGCATGTCTTTGTACCATTTCACATAAGTTTCTTTCGAGAACTTTGGCTTTTCTGAACTTTTAACGGCTTTCGCGCACATAACTTCTAGTTTTATCGGTGACAAATATACAAATCATTCACAAACAATGTTCAAAATGTCAAATTTACACTAAGTATGAATTTGTGC
>JBJTCG010000038.1:0-6465 GCA_046091725.1 Flavobacteriales bacterium
GATTTGTAGTCCATGTGCAGCCAACGAATAACACATTTGTTGGTGCAGTGCTAAGAGCTCCTGTTCAGAGATCAGGCCTTTAGCTACACATTGTTGATTCGTGACAACAAATATTTGTCCAAAAAGTCGGCCAAATTGTGCAGCGGCATCTAGCAAACCTTCGGTGAAATGAAAATCGGACCACCTTAAGATATAGCCATCAAAGTTGCGTTGGTTTATAACGCCGTCGCGGTCTAAAAAAAGCGTCCAGGTATGGTCTATTTTTGGCAAGTGTTTCATAAACCCAAACGACTGGCAACCAGGTAATGATTGCGCGTACTTGAATTGCGTCCGATGAGCTCAGAAACGAAACCTGCGAGAAAAAACTGCACCCCAATGATCATGGCGACAAGCGCCACAAAAAATTCTGAGCGTTCAGACAAGCGCTGAGCTGCGCGGTGAAAAAACAATTTATCGATGCCCATATAAAAGAACAATCCAAAACCAAGCAAGAACATGAGCACGCCAATTGCACCAAAAAAATGCATTGGCTTTTTACCAAATTTACCCATGAAGGCGACGGTCATGAGGTCAAGCGGGCCATTTAAAAACCGATTTAGCCCAAATTTTGTCACACCGAATTTGCGGGCGCGGTGTTCTACTACTTTTTCGCCAATTTTATGAAATCCGGCATATTTTGCCAAAGCAGGGATGTATCGGTGCATGTCTCCGTAAAGTTCAATGCTCTTGACCACAGTCGACTTATAGGCTTTGAGGCCACAATTGAAGTCGTGGAGGTAAATACCGGTTATGCGTCTTGCAGCCCAATTATAAAGCTTGGTAGGAATGGTTTTAGAAAGCGGGTCATGGCGCACTTTTTTCCAACCTGAAACTACGTCGTAATCGGATTCAGTGATGAGTCGATACAAATCGGGGATTTCATCAGGAGAATCCTGTAAATCGGCATCCATGGTAATGACTACATCGCCCATGGCAGCCTCAAAACCGACGTGTAAGGCTGCAGATTTACCATAGTTTTTTTGAAAACGAATGGCTTTAACTCCGGGGTCAAGCGCAACTAGGTTTTGAATGACTGCCCAAGAATTGTCTTTACTGCCGTCGTCAATGAATAAAATTTCATAACTCAGACCTTCTTTTTGCAAAACGCGTTGAAGCCAGCTGTGGAGCTCGGGTAAAGATTCGTCTTCATTGAAAAGAGGAATCACGACAGAAACTTGAATAGATTGCATGTAGTCCAAAGTTAATTCTTTTTTTAATTGGCTGCTTTCACCCACTTGATTGTCTGCGTGCCCACTTGAATGAAATAAATACCTGCCAACAAATTGCGGGTATCAATGAGCGCCGAGGTTGGCCCAACAAATTGTTGGTAAAGTACGGCTCCGGAATTTGCCATAATGGTGGCTAATTGCTCGTTTTCTAAACCTCTGATCTGGATGGTTTCATAACCTGGGTTTGGAGCTATTTCCAAAAACGGAGTTGTCAGGGCTTGCTGACCAATGACCGGCTCGTTTGTAAGGCTAAAATGATCAAACGCTGCCTCTGTGATGTTCGGATTACCAGCGTAGTCAGCGGTTCTGATAAAGAGCTGCAAATTGCCCGTTAAGTCGAGCAAACCACTAAGGGGCCAACTTTTGTATTCCCACTGCATTGGCTGCCCTTGTGGACCAACGATTTGTTCAAGAACAACCTCTTGCAAACCATTGCTTAGTGTGATCAAAAGCGTATCCGAAAAAGCACCTGGGCCGTGGTAACAAAAGAAAGAACTTGCATAGTTCAGATGCGGCGTACTGAGCCCAGCGGCTGTAAAAACCGGAGAAATGAGTTTTGTAAAACCGTTGTCCACATCAGCTGCATCCGGATGTACTATTGACCCAAGGCCAGTATACATTGCGAGATCTTCACAGTCGAGCGCGACATCTGAATCCATGACCGTTTGCGTAGTGGCCACTGCTTTGCCTCGCTCCCACATACCTGTTTCGGCATCACCGATAACAGTCCATCCAAAATCAAAACTGAAATCATCATAGTAGCCTTTTTCAAGGTAAAATGTAAGAATTTGTGTCGAGGCATCTATTGTAAGGTTAGCACATTTTGTGTGATAACCCCACTTACCTATGGCAATGTCATAGGTATCTTGATAGAACAGTGTTAGTGTTTCTAAACCCAAACCATTTGTGGTTCCGGTATGTGTGATTTGAGGATGTTTGAATGCAATTTTTGCATTGCTGATGGGTAAATTAGTTCCTGTTTCAAGCACTTGTACTTCCAATTGATAGGGGGGAATTGGCAATAAATTGACATTCAAGGTGCTCTGTTGCCCTGCTACAAGATTCACGGTCAATGTCTGCGGATAAAAACCGGGTTTATTGAAAGTAATGGCATAAGAACCCGTTTGTGCAATGCCCGTTTTGTAAATTCCGATGGTATTGGTTAATTCAGTCATAGGAGCGCCTGCCAGACTAACACTCACCTGATCTAACTCTACGCCACTCATTAAATTCTTTACTACACCTGTCAAACTTGCCGCAGGTGCGTAATTGACTTGCAAGATAAAAAGCCCTTTGGTAATGTCAGCAGCCACCGCTTTATTTGAAGGAAAGAAAGGATAAACACCCCAACAGCCATCAAAGCCTGGTGTCTGACCCGGGTAAGTATCATAAGAACCGAGTTTGATCAGGTTTTCAGGGTCATTGGCGTCGTGAAATACCACGCCGTCACTGTAATAACTTGTAATGAGATAAGAACCCTTTACGTGAACATTGTGCGGAATCACTGAAGTGCCTTGTCCATTTTGGACACGATCAAGTGGCTTGATTTGCTGGAGGTTGGAGATGTCATAAGATGCAACATAGGCACCCGATATTTCATCGGTGGTATAAACTACCTGACCATTTGCACTTGGCCAAATGTTGTGGGTAAAAAAATTAGGGGTCGATTGAGTAGCCAAAAGTACTGGATTGGCTTTGTCAGCAACATTTAGGATACTGAAAAAACCATCGTAAATATGTGCAGCATAAAGCGTGTCGTTACGCTCAAAACCGTCGTGGACATAAAATGGATCGTAGGTCCCTACTTCAGTGGGGGCCATCGGATTGACGTTGAGATCAAGAATAATCACGCCACCATTACCCCTATTGGCGCCAAAAATATAGGCGTAACCTGTAGGGCTTGTGTAGCATGTATGAGCACTTTGCCATGGCGTTGCAGCCGGCCCAGTATAGAACGTGTAGTTCAAGTTAACTGATTGTGGTAAAGGGCTTAAATCTATGATGAGAAGACCGTCTTCTGCTTCTGTGGTGACATAAGCGTGATCACCAAAAACACATGGATCTCGCCAAATAGACTCAGAACCTGCTAACCAGAATACTTCTTGGGGCTGCGCACCATTTGTTATGTTCACAATTGAGGTTCCTTTGGAGGTCCCGACGATGGCGTATTCATTGCCCAACTCATCGACATAGCCCCAAACATCATTGAGGTTGGCACCGTGCAGTGCTTGGTAGTCTATATGAGACAAAGAATCTATAGAAAATTGGCCTAAGACATGCAATTGCAGCATTGAAACCAAAAAGAGCAGCAAACTTTTTTTCATGACACAATGAAACTTTGCATAAAAGTAAGCAATATCAGCCTTCAAAATACGCTAACTTTAGTCTGGCATTTGCTTAAACAAACTCTTATGAAAAGTAACTTTATTAGTGCAATTAGTGGCGAAACCTTTCCAGCTTCTCAGCATGTAGATCCTATTTCCATTCCCAAACACATCACAGATCTCATCTTAAATGATTATCCTGAATTTGATCCAACCCAGCCTATTTCTTTGTCTGAGCTCAATCATTACCGTGAATTGTACATCACTGCAACATTGCAAAAACAAGTTGGCGAACTTAACCAACTTGAAAAAACTGTAATTGAAACTTTGGGTAAAGGCAGACAACTGACTCAAAAACAATTACAAGAACATACAGACAAACTAACTTTTGGACAAAATTTAGCCGATAAAGTAGCAACATTTGGTGGTTCATGGACATTTATTATTGTTTTTGGATTGGTCCTTTTTAGCTGGATTATACTCAATGCCGCATTCTTAGCCAATAAAGGTTTTGACCCTTATCCATTTATACTGCTCAACCTTATTTTATCCTGTTTGGCAGCTATTCAAGCACCTGTGATCATGATGAGTCAGAATCGTCAAGAAGAAAAAGACCGCGAACGGGCCAAGCAAGACTATATGATCAATCTGAAATCAGAGCTTGAAATTCGGACACTCCACGAGAAATTAGATCACTTAATCATACGCCAACAAAGCGATCTTTTCGAAATTCAACAAGTGCAAATTCAAATGCTAAAAGACATTACTGAGAGTTTACAAAAACTACCTTCTGAGTAAAGTACTAGTGTAAATTTTAGCGCCTGAGCGAACGCAAATCAAATAAGTACCCGATGCAAATTGGCTGACATCTACAAAACTTTCAGCAAAGTTTGCACCCGCATTCATCTGCTCCTGATGCAGTACTCTTCCACTGAGGTCCATAATTTGTAGGGCAGCTTCACCTTTGAGTTCGCCATTTACTTCAATTGTCGTAAGGCCAAGCCCCGGATTCGGATACACCTTGATTTGATCTGCTAATTCAATTTCTGGCACATCTAACGTGAATCCGACAGTAAAGTCATAGCGATGATAACGTCCGAAATCGCCAGGGAAAAATTCGATGTAGCTCCCTCCTACTTTGCGCAAACGCATCTGGCCAGATGTTTCGCCCTCGACCTGAGCCGAGTACCAAAATGCCAAGCCGTCGTGGTCGGTGTCTTCAATGATGATTGAATAACAGCCTGGAGCGAGGTCAAAAGTGTCTTTGTACTGGGTGGTATTTTGCAAATTATTGCGCTCAAATAGGACATTCCCCGCATGATCAAGCAACTGATAGCTATTTTCAGCTGCTTTGTTGTTGGTGGTTAGCCAAATGAAGAATGGACCATCGATGCGTTCAGGAGCATCGTATTTGACTGTTTTTTTACTGTTATAATCGTATTGATCAAGGCCAGGATTCCCATTGACATCTACTACCCAAGCGGTAAAGGTAAAGGAGCTGTCTTGTTCGTACCACCAGTTTTGATCCAAAACAGGTATTTCGACAATTGTTTGCTCTAAGAAGCCCAAATTACCCGTCCATTGATAAGTAAGGTCAGCACCGTAATCGAGCCAACACTTAATGGTGCATGAGCTCAGTGTTTGTGCACCTGTATTTTTAAGGATAATTCTTGGATTTTGACAAGTAGGATTCCATTTCGAATAGTACTCGTAATTGTTCGGATTGAGTACGTCGATGATGGCTGCATCATTTGTAAAATTAGGCGCACCGTATGAAATGAGGTCATAGGCAGCAATATAATTGCCCCCAGCTTGCCCGGGATCAATAGTTGGGACTGTATTGATTGCGTAATCTAAATGAACGGTATCACCTGGCTGAACAAATGGAGTGAGTTCAAATTCAAATTCTTTGACCATATCTCCAGGACACCAACCTTCTCGTGCATAAGGCCAAGTACCACCTTGCCCAATATTTGGATTGTCACCACATACCATAGCATCCCAGATACTCCAATTGAAGCGTGGAATACCATCTACTTTGATCTGATGGCTATTATTGACCCACTCACAACAAGCCGCATCACCAACTTGTCCGTGACCAGACATCCTGGTCTTTATTTTGAACATTTCAGCGGTATCGCTGAGCACTACAGCTTTGTCCGGCAACACAAGATCAGCAGCCATTTGCCCGAAGTTATATGATTTGAAATCGGCCCAGATTGGCGCTCGATTGATGAGGTCGCGGGGCGGAATACCTTCAATAAATGCAAACTTTAGATCAATTAATTCTTGGGTATTGTGAGCCGCAAGATCGACAAGTCCGTGCAAGTATTGCTGATAATCTGTAACGTCATACACCCATGTAAAGCCATTTGGCCCAAGGTCAAACTGAATACCGTAAGGTGTAATGTAACGGGCAATCTCTACGTCATGAATGATTTCAAATGGCGGATTATAAGCCACAATTGCCTGATTTTGCAAGTTAATGGTCGTTTGTATCGGATTGCTAGAGAGGATTTGTCCGTTGAGGTCAAATTGCTGCAGCTGCCCCGCCGGCACCCCAATGTAGGTTTGAACCAATTCAAAGTGTCTGTTTAATGGCACTTGTTTGAAAACTACAATGGGTTCTTTGAGCTGCGGTTTGAAATGTGTGTTGTATTGCGCTGAAGTGCAGCTTCCTTGACCTAATTGCAAAAGCGGACGTTGATTTAAGGTTTGTACACCAGCAACATATGCATTGCTCGCTTGAATCATGCCTGCGCTCGAAGGCATTAATAATTCGGCATGGACACTTTGATCTTTGGCAAAAAGTTGTTCATCGAAGTCGTGGTAAAAAAGTAAATCATTCCAATTCGGGTGTGCATTGTTCAATT
>JBJTCG010000039.1:0-2707 GCA_046091725.1 Flavobacteriales bacterium
AATCAAGGAGCATCTTAAGCCAACTCCGGTTGATTGCAATACACTGGTTGACCAATATAACACGACAATGGAAATGTCAACCGCATATACAACCTACCCATAACACAGGTTTGGCAAAATTCAAAACGGCCATTATATTTACAGTCGCTTGAGAAGAAGGTGTTTTGAACTTCGCCAAGCCTGGAAACGTTAGCCGCCACTAACCAAAATCGGTTGGGTTCTTTGATGCTCTTTTTTGCTTTCTGTTATCCGGATGTCTTTTTGGTTTGGGGTGAAGTGCTGACCGATTATTTATCGCCGGTTGTTTTTTGTGCGGCTGATGGATGCCGAAAAAAAAATGCGAATGGATTGTGTTTTTCTGTTTGGCTTGTGGGTGTGTTTGGCTTTTTTGGGGTTTCGGGGAAGAGCTCACACGCATTTTTATTTCCGGGGTTTGTCATTTTGTTGCCACCCAGGCTAACCGGCGTTTTTCGGTTACCTCTTTGTACCTCGACAGCCTGTGCATCGCGTTTTGGGCTTATTGGGTTTTTATCACTTCAGCGTCTTCGTAGCTGTCGGCTTGGAGCGGTTGCGGCGTCTAACACAGCCATTGGCACAATTGGGGCGGACGGGAACGGGGGTTCAGCTTAGGTTCGCTATGGGGCTTTGGTCAAGGGGCGACGCCGTTTTTTTAAAACTGCCGGCCGGGGAAGTCAAAGGTCGGCCGTCAGTTTGGCTGTACGTTCTTCGGATAAATTTCGTAACTTTAGTGCGACATCGGCCGTGCGACAGGTTTCCAAAATCCCCAACATGCGCCAATGCCCAACGTTATGTGTAATCCTCCCTATGCCGCCACCATTGACTTCTTAGGCTAACGTACAATTTGTTCGTACGCCATATTTTGCTAAGTTTGATATGCTCTTTGCAAGGCCGATTTACAAACTGTTACTTCGAGTACGGGCGCAATCCTGGTTGAGATGTTTGCGATGACTTCAGTGGCGGTGCCGAAATTTCGGCAACCCCGTTCAGAATATTTTCTATGCCCAAAGCACATCTCCTTAGAGCGTTTATTTAAACAAAAAATTTATGGAAAAAGAAGAAAAAATTCCAATGGAAATTGTCAATCCACATGCTGCAGGGATTGATGTAGGTAGCCGTTCACATTGGGTGGCTATTGGTCAGCAAGAAAAAGATGTCCGCGAGTTCGGCGTTTTTAATCAGGATCTTTTTGAAATGGCAGATTGGCTGCTACAAAACGATGTGAGAAGCATTGCCATGGAAAGCACCGGCACCTATTGGCAAAATCTTTATGCCGTTCTAATCTCAAAAGGCTTTCATGTAATTCTGTGCAATGGTAAATTCACCAAAAACATCAAAGGAAAGAAGACCGATATTAAAGATTGCCAGTGGATACAAAAGCTTCACAGCTTGGGGCTTTTGAGCAGTAGCTTTTTACCGGATGAAAAAACTGAACAACTCAGAACTTATTGCCGTCACCGAGCAAATCTGTTGCACAATGCGGCATCTACGAGCAAGAAAATGCAGAAATACCTGCGCTTACTCAACCTAAGACTAGATGTGGTGGTGAATGATATCTGCGGACTTACCGGATTACTCATCATACGAGCTATTTGTTTGGGAGAAAACAATCCTGAAAAACTTGCTTCATTGCGGCATGGAAACTGTCGCAAAAGCGAAGTAGAAATAGCCCGTGCACTTCAAAGCAACGGAAGAGAAGATTTTCTCTTTGCACTACAACAAGAACTTGATACGTACGATCATTTGCAGCTTAAAATAGTAGCATGCGACCAAATGATTGACAAAATGCTTAATGAAATAATAGATAATGATGATCTTAAAAAACAACATCAGATAGATTCCAAAACTTATAAAAGGGTTAACAAAAATACGCCAAAAGATATTGACCTGAATTTGAAATCATACCAAATGTTTGAAGGAATAGATCTGCTGGCAATAGAAGGCATGAGTTACTCAACTGTTTTATCACTCATGAGTGAGGTAGGTAAAGAGGGTATAAAAAAATTTGCATCAGCCAAACAATTTTGTTCATGGCTCAGACTGGCTCCAAACAACAAAGTAAGCGGAGGGAAGATATTATCGAGCAAAGTGCCCAAAGGCAGTAACCGACTAAAAATTGCACTGCGGAACGCAGCCAATGCTATTGGTAACTTAAAAGACTCGACACCGCTGAGAGACTTTTTTCAGAGAATTAATTTTCGCAAAGGAAGAGTATCAGCTGTTTCTGCAACGGCCAGAAAACTTGCCGTGATCATATGGAATATGGTGGTGAAGGGTGTACAATACATTAATCCGGAGGGATATCTCTTCTTGGATCAAAAAAGAAAATTAGGAATGGTAAAAAGAATTCAAAAACAAATTGATAAATTCGGACTTAATAAAGAAGATTTTGGATTTGCAACTCCTTGAGTATCAACCTAAAATTTGAACGTTAGTCAGAAGCTTCGTTGACATCGTACTAATTTTGACAAATGGAAATAGGACAAAAATTTAATACTCTGACGTTGGACGAATATTTCTTTTACATAGACAACTATAAGAAGTATTCAGACTTCAATATACTTGGACTTTATCGCTCAATTGCAGAGAATGAAAAATTGACACTTGACGATAAAATCGCTGTCAGAGAGTATGCCCATAAAACTTTCAAAAAGACATTTGACTTTCTTCAACTCAAAGACCCGAAAAC
>JBJTCG010000040.1:0-19461 GCA_046091725.1 Flavobacteriales bacterium
TTCATGTACTTTTGAAATCATGAAAAAAGAATTGAACAATATTGTTGCTTTGGTATGCGGAAGCACCCAAGGAATTGGCCTAGCCGTTGCTCAACAACTTGCAAAAGAGGGCTTCAGTGTTTGTCTGACAGCGCGCAATGAAGAAAAACTTCAAAAGGCAAAAGGCACACTAGCTACATCTGAAGGGCAGAAACACACCTATTTTATTTCAGACTTTACAAACCCAGCGGGGCTTAAAAATGCAGTCCAGGAGCATATTCAAAAGAATGGCCCGCTTCATGTACTCGTGAACAATACTGGTGGGCCAAAAAGCGGACCAATTACGGATGCTGATCCTCAAGAATTCTTGGACGCGTTTAATCAACACCTCATCTGCAACCACATTTTAATGCAAGCACTTTTGCCTGGCATGAAGGCTGGTGGTTACGGACGCATTGTCAATATCATTTCAACATCTGTTAAACAACCGCTGCCCAATTTAGGTGTTTCAAACACTATTCGAGGTGCTGTTGCCAACTGGAGTAAAACGCTGGCAAATGAACTAGGTGGTTTTGGTATTACCGTAAATAATGTCTTGCCTGGTGCAACAAATACCCAGCGCCTTACTGAAATTGCTAGTGTTAAAGCCAACAAAACCGGAGAATCTGTTCAAGAAATTTTAGCTGAAATGGGGCAAGAAAGCCCAATGAAGCGCATCGCTGAACCAGAAGAAGTAGCTGCAGCTGTGGCTTTTCTAGTTTCTCCGAAAGCATCTTATATCAATGGTATCAACGTGCCTGTCGATGGTGGCCGCACCAAAAGTTTATAAGAACGGATTGATCTATTAAGCTTTTTAGCTTCACCTCTTTTCTCGATCTCTCTTCTCTAAAAGGGAGCGGTAAGCAAAAAGAATAGGAAAGCCAAAAAGCAAACTAAACGCTAACATGTAGCCGCGCTTCGTGAGGTAAAAATCTACTACATCTGTCATTTCTGACGATTGATATCCCATTCCTAAAAAATAAGCCAAGCTCAATGGCGCTTGTAAAATGTATTCTTTTCCTCCTTTTTCATAAACGATCTCGCCTTCAAACAAATTCGGGCTTATGAAAATTAAGAGCATGGCAATTATCAGAAAACTCAGGACAAAAACAAACCAGGGTTTGAGTAAGTATTGCTTCAATTGATTCATGTGGCTAAATTACCTAAATCTGTCTATTTTCGCAGCGTAAATGATGAAACAGATCGCCTATTTATGTTTATCCAAGGGCTGGGGCGGTTTAGAAATGAACCAACTACGCAGTGCAAAAGCTATGCAAGACCGAGGGCATCAGGTATTGATATTAGGACAAAAAGAAAGTCCGATTATCCATAATGCCAAAAGATTAAACATGCCTTATTATATAGTCGATAAAAATCCAGGTCATTATCAATGGCCGTTGGCTTGGCATTTATCAAGGATTCTTCTTAGAAAAGGATTTGATAACCTCATTTTTCGCAATAATCGGGAGATGAGTTTGGCGGCTAGCATTGCATTTTTTGCTTCAGGTAAAATCCGGGTTCATTATTTCATGGAAATGGCACTCGGCGGCACCCGAAATCAGTGGTTTAGAACCTTGCGCTATTCCTATTTTACTAATTGGGTTTGCCCTCTTCCCTATTTAGCTGTTCAAGTAAAGCAAAACGCCAAGATTAACCCAGAAAAAATCAAACAAATCCCGTCTGGATTGCAATTTGAAAAATACCTTGAAGTAGAGCGGTTAGCAGCAAGGGAAGCGCTTCAATGGCCTTTAAATTCAAAGCTGTTGGTAGTGGTGGGTCGAATTGACCCTAAAAAAAGACAAGACTTTGTTTGGGAAATGTTCTCCCGAAGACAAGAAAGCGAGGAATACTTGGTTTTTGTCGGCTCCAGCACGGCAGATGAACCCGACCATTTTGAAAAAGATCTTCGTTTAAAAATTTCCGCGCACCCAAAAGGAAGACAAGTGGTTTGGGCTGGATTTATAGAAAATATGTCTGCGGTTTATGCCGCTGCTGATATGATCATTATGCCAGCTGCCTTTGAAACGTTTGGGATGGCCACGCTTGAAGCCCTATATGCTAACTGCCCAGTTGTTGGGGCCAATAATGGAGGAAGCGCTGAATTAATAGACAAATATGGCGGGGGCAAACTTTTTGCTTACAAAAGTAAAGCAGCCCTTGACGATGCCATCAATCAAGTTATATCAAAGAACTATCCACTGGCAAAAAGAGAAGCAATTAAACAACATTTTGACTTCAATAGCGTTTGTTCGCGTATTGAAAATGAGGTGCTCCAGTAGTTTGCGCTCATTTTTACTTAAATTCGTCTGATGGACCTCTACACCTCCAAACAACGCTGGAAATTTTTACTCATTTTGCTCTCCCTCGTTATTGTTGGGGTCAGTTTGTTTTATTCCAATCAAAGTATCAAAAAAATTGGAAACCGCGAACGCAACAAAGCACAGCAATGGGCTTTGGCGCTGCGCAAGAAAGCAGAACTTGTCGATTTGAGTACGCAAATATTTGCAGCGCTTCAAGAAAAAGAACGACAAAAAATGGAACTTGTGGTGAGTGCCAACCGAACCATTTTAGGTGCCTCTGACCTCGGCATGAGTCAGGACATTGATTTCGCGCTTGAAATCATTGCTGCCAACAAAGATATTCCCTTCATATTGCTCAACGACGACGGCAGCATTTCACAATTCAGAAATTTAGGTCCTAATGAGGTTGGTTCAGCTTTGAATAATCAATTGTATTCCGACTCAATTTTACATTTGGCAAACACTTGGATAGCAGCAAAGCGTTTTTATAAAATTCAGGTTTTTGAAGACATGTATATGACACTGTGTTACGGGTTTTCTAAAGAACTATTGCGATTGCAAGCTCATTCAGATTCGCTCATTGAATCTTTCAACTCAGACCTTGCTGACCAAAAAAACTTGGTGCCTGTTGTGCTCTTTGACCCACAAACACAACAAGTATTAGCGAGTAATTTGGCACCAAAAGCACTTGCAAAAAACCAGATCAAAAAAACATTGGCTGAAATGACCAAACAATATGCGCCTATTGAACTGCGCTATAATGGTTCGCACAAATTTCTCTATTTAAAAGATTCAGAAGAGGTCCAACAGCTTTTTTGGTTGCCTTATTTACAATTTGGCGTCTTGGGACTAATTGTGCTTATCGGGTATCTCTTATTTTCGATGTACAGGAAGGCAGAACAAAACCAGGTTTGGGCAGGGATGGCTAAAGAAACAGCACACCAACTCGGAACTCCCCTTTCTTCGATGATGGCCTGGGTGGCGCATCTCGAACAACAAGAAATTGACCCCATGATTCCGCGCGAAATGCACAAAGACCTAGAGCGCTTAGAAAAAATAACAGACCGTTTCTCTAAAATAGGCTCAGGAGCCAAATTGATTGAAGCGGATCTTTCCGAGACCATAGAAAATAACCTGAATTATCTAAAAGCCCGGCTTTCACAAAAAGTAGATATACAATACGAGCTGTCAGGAGAACGGCCGCTGATGGCGCAACACAACGCGTCTCTCATAGAATGGGTCATAGAGAACATCTGTAAAAACGCCGTAGATGCGATGGAAGGAATTGGCACCCTTCGTATTCATGTTCAAGAAGTACCTGAATGGGTTCATATTGACATTTCAGACACTGGCAAAGGCTTGACTCCAAAACAATTCAAAACCATCTTTGAGCCAGGTTATTCTACCAAGAAACGCGGGTGGGGGCTTGGTTTAACTTTAGTCAAGCGCATTGTCGAAGAATACCACAAAGGAAAGGTGTTTGTTTTACATTCAGAACCTGAAAAAGGAACAACTTTTAGGATCAGCTTGCCGCATTAATCTCAGTACAACATTATTCTAACTATCTTTACCTCTCTAAACACACGAAAATGGAAATGCTCGTTCTGACTGAGGTTCGCAATCAAATTGCATACATAACAATCAATAGACCTCAACAACTCAATGCCCTCAATAAAGATACCATAGCAGCACTTCACGATGCATTTGCCGCAGCTGATTCCAATCCTGATGTTAGGGCGGTTATCCTGACTGGCAGCGGTGAAAAAGCCTTTGTTGCTGGTGCCGACATTAAAGAATTTGCCGACTTCAATATCGCTCAAGGTGGCGAATTGGCACAAAAAGGCCAAGCGAGTCTTTTCGATTTCATTGAAAATTTGAGCACTCCTGTTATTGCTGCCATCAATGGTTTTGCCTTGGGTGGCGGCCTCGAATTAGCCATGTCAGCACACATCAGAATTGCCAGTGACAATGCCAAAATGGGCTTGCCTGAAACCTCTCTTGGTGTCATACCAGGCTATGGCGGAACGCAGCGTTTGGCACAACTCATTGGTCGTGGGAAAGCCAACGAATTGATCTTTACAGCCGGCATGCTCAAAGCTGATGAAGCGCTTCAGTGGGGCTTGGTTAATGCTGTAGTAACACAAGCAGATTTAATGGCACATTGTGAAACTATTGCGGCTAAAATTGCGCAAAATTCACCGTTAGCAATCGCTGCCGCCATCAAATGTGTCAATGCCGGATTCCAAGATGGCGTCAACGGTTACCATGTAGAAATTGAAGAATTTGGCAAGTGCTTTGGCACCAAAGACTTCAAAGAGGGCACCACTGCATTTCTCGAAAAACGCAAGCCAAACTTCTAGCCTAATGGCCAATCCTATTCGGAAACTAGCTGGGCAAACTGCCATTTATGGCTTGCCGTCTATCCTTGGGCGCTTGCTCAACTATTTGCTTGTACCATTACACACCTATTATTTTGCCCAAACCTCAGACTACGGTGTCATTTCAGAGTTGTATGCTTGGGTTGCTTTTTTAATCGTCCTGCTGACTTTTGGCATGGAAACCGCATTTTTCCGCTTTTTACAAAATGAAAGCGATAAAGAAAAGGCCTACAACACAGCATTTTGGTCTGTTGTAGGGGTCAATGTACTGTTTTATGCAGCTTTGCTGTTTTTCAACAACGACATCGCCAACGCTTTACTTTTCGAGGGTCATAACGAATATGTAGTCTTGCTCGGTACCATTGTCATGATAGACGCCATTACTGCATTGCCTTTAGCCAAACTCAGAGCCGACGAAAAAGCCCTGCGTTTTGCAGGCATTCAAATGCTAAGCATTGGCCTCAATATTGGCTTGAATCTGATCGCAATGATTTTCTTTTTCAGTGCAGAAAGACCAGAGGAAGGCATCTTGTTTATTTTGCTGGCCAACCTTGTGGCCTCTCTGGCAAAGCCACTTATGTTATATGATCACATTTTCAAGGTAGAATTTGTAAAAGATTGGGCGCTCTACAAACGCATGTGGATTTACGCTATACCTTTAGTGGTAGCGGGTTTTGCTGGCATCATCAATGAAACATTTGACAGAATTCTATTAAAACACTTGCTTTACGACCCCACCATTCCAGAATCATTGACTTATGCGGAATCTCAGGTTGGCATTTATAGCGCTTGCTATAAATTGGCTATGTTAGTCACTATCATTCTGCAAGCTTACCGCTATGCGGCTGAACCTTTCTTTTTTAGGCAAATGCAAAATCAAGATCGCAATACGGTTTATGTAAAGGTCATGAACTTATTTGTCGCGATGGTTTGTGCTGTTTTTCTTGTTGTCAGCCTGAACATTGATATTTTCAAACATTTTATTCAAAAAGAGGCGTACTGGGAAGGCCTTCAAGTAGTTCCAATATTGCTAATTGCCAATATTTTTCTCGGTATTTATTACAATCAAAGCATTTGGTACAAACTCAGCGGTAAAACCAAATATGGCGCCTACATTACCATTGCCGGCGCTCTTTTAACGGTTGCCATCAATGTTTATTACATTCCACAGTATCAATATATGGCTAGCGCTTGGGCTACGCTCATCGTTTATGGCTTCCAAATGGTCTTGTCTTATTTGCTCGGACAAAAGCATTATCCTATTCCATACAACCTCAAAAAGTTCTTTCTATATTTTGGGCTCAGCCTTGTGTTGTTTTTAATCGGTAGCAACATTGTATTCGCGAAGAGTATACTCAACCATTTCTTTCACAACTTACTCATTTTAGTTTTTGTGCTTTTTGTATTTTCAATGGAAAAAAGCAATCTCCGAGCACAGCCAACGCACTAATTGAACTTTTTCTGCGTTAGGGTGTTTCTTTAGTTACCGAATCGCTTAACTTTGTTACTATGTCAAACCATCCCTACACGCCAGGTCCACTTTTAGCTCAAATTACTGTTCCTAGTGATCTCCGTGAAAAGTTTGACCAAGAACAACTTCCGCAAATTTCACAAGAACTGCGTCAGTACATTGTCGATGTCATTTCAGAAATTGGCAATTCTCACTTTGGTGCTTCGCTTGGTGTTGTTGAACTTACGGTTGCATTGCATTATGCCTTTAACACGCCTTATGACCAACTTGTATGGGACGTTGGGCACCAAGCCTATGGGCACAAAATCTTGACTGGCCGCCGCGAAAGATTTCATACAAACCGCAACAAAGGCGGCATCTCCGGTTTCCCAAAACGCTCTGAATCAGAATACGACACCTTTGGTGTTGGACACTCATCGACTTCAATCTCTGCTGCACTAGGAATGGCAGTTGCCAACCATTACAAAGGCGAAACTACACGCCAACACATTGCAGTTATTGGCGATGGTGCCATGACCGCTGGTTTAGCTTTTGAAGGGCTCAATCATGCGGGTTTTGAAAAAGATGCCAACCTGCTTGTCATTCTCAATGACAACTGCATGTCAATTGACCCCAACGTAGGGGCCTTAAAAGAATATTTAACCGACATCACCACTTCTCATACCTACAACAAGGTTAAAGACGAAGTTTGGAAATTACTAGGCAAAGTTTCCAAATTTGGCCCAGATGCCCAGACAATCGCATCCAAAGTGTCTCATGCGCTCAAAGGAACTTTGCTGAAGCAATCTAACTTATTTGAAGCACTTAACTTTCGTTATTTTGGCCCAGTAGATGGCCATGACGTCATTGGTCTTGCCAAAATTCTTGAAGACCTCAAAGATATTCCTGGCCCTAAAATCCTTCACTGTATTACTCGAAAAGGTGCCGGATACAAGTTTTCAGAAGAAGGAAACCCCACAAAATGGCATGCGCCAGGTGTGTTCAACAAAGAAACTGGTGAGATTGTCAAAATAGTTCCTAAATCACCTCAGCCACCAAAATACCAAGATGTTTTTGGGCATTCAATCGTTGAACTTGCCGAAAAAAACGATAAAATCATGGGGGTTACCCCTGCTATGCCGTCTGGTTGTTCTCTCAACATCATGATGCAAGCTATGCCAAAACGAGCTTTTGACGTGGGTATAGCCGAACAACATGCGGTCACTTTTAGTGCGGGCTTGGCGACACAAGGCATGGTGCCGTTTTGTAATATTTATTCTTCATTTATGCAACGTGCCTTCGATCAAGTACTGCACGATGTCGCTTTGCAAAATCTAAATGTTGTTTTTTGTCTTGACCGAGGTGGTCTAGTGGGTGCAGATGGCGCCACACACCACGGTGCCTATGACCTCGCCTACATGCGCATGATACCTAACATGGTCGTAGCGGCGCCAATGAACGAAGAAGAGTTGCGTAACCTTATGTACACTGCTCAGATGCCTAATCAAGGTCCGTTTTCTATCCGATATCCGCGTGGAAATGGCGTCATGACAGAATGGAAAACACCTTTCAAGGAAATCAAAGTAGGCCAAGGAAGAAAAGTTACAGCAGGTGAAGACATCGCTATTCTTACCATCGGACACCCTGGAAATTTTGCCCAAGAGGCCATCAAGCAACTCAAAGGCGCTGGCGTCTCCGTTGCGCACTACGACATGCGCTTTGCTAAACCCCTGGACACCTTGTTATTGCACGAAGTTTTCGCAAAATTCAAAAAAGTTATCACTGTTGAAGACGGCTGTTTAATGGGTGGCTTTGGCTCTGCTATCCTTGAATTCATGGTAGACCAAAAATACCAAGCTGAAGTCATTCGTTTAGGAATCCCGGACGAATACATTCATCACGGTACACAAGAAGAACTTTGGGCCGATTGCGGTTTCGATACAGCAGCAATCGTGGCTACAATCTCTCAAATTTTCAATCTCAATCAAGAAAAAAATCTGCAGCAACATATCGGTTAAAACCAAATTATTGTAATTTGGACCAAAACTTTAACCAATACCATGCAAAAAACTAATTACAGCGCATTCGCTACGCTGATTGTCATCTTTTTCTTTTGGGGCTTCGTTGCCGCCAGTAATGACATCCTTATTCCAGTATTTAAAAAAGCACTACACCTCAAACAAAGTAAGGTACTCTGGATTCAGAACACCTTTTATGTTGCCTACACCGTAGGTTCTTTGATTTATTTTGCCACTTCTTCTTTTCTGAAAAGAGATTTGTTCAACCGCATCGGCTACCGCAACGGTTTAGCCTTGGGCCTCTTGGTTTCAGCCCTTGGAACATTATTATTTATCCCTGCTTCGTCCAACGGAGGTTCATTTCCAATGTTATTAGGTGGTCTATTCATTGTAGGAATTGGCTTTTCATTTCAGCAAATGGCCGCAAATCCGCTTGCCATCCAGATGGGAGACCCCGCAAAAGGAAACGTACGCCTCAGTATGGCTGGAGGCATCAACAATCTAGGCACAACAATTGGCCCAGTTATTGTCTCATTTGCCATCTTTGGAAGCCCGAGTGGGCCGTCAGAACTTGACTTAAATGCTGTACAAATTCCTTACCTTGTTTTGGGTGCGGTGTTTGTCCTTGCTGCGCTTTTCTTTAAATTCTCAAACTTACCTGACCGCATTGGCGACGACAGCCAAAACGAGCCTGGAGAAGTCATGAGCACCTTACGAGAACCACAAGTATTGTTGGCAATGATTGCCATTTTTGTTTATGTTGGTGTTGAGGTGGCAACTGCCAGTAATTTACCCGAATTCATGAAACAACATTTAGGTAAAAAAGAAAGCGAAGTAGCTCCTTTTGTATCTTTATTCTGGGCCAGCATGATGATTGGTCGCTGGGCTTCTGCCGCCGGTGTCTTTGAAAAATCAAAACTATTTAACCGTCTGATGGGCGTTTTGCTGCCAATAGCTGCATTTGGTATTTTCGCAATAGCCAATACAATTGGTGGCTCAGATATTTCCACTTTACTTCCTTACTTAGGGATGGTCTTTGTTCTGATTGCTGCTGATTTTATTTCCAACGGAAACCCAGTACGACAAATCGTGCTCTATTCAGGTTTGGGTTCTTTGGCACTGATCATTGGTATCTTTAGCTCGGGCTACATCAGTGTATTTGCTTTTATCTCAGTAGGATTATTCTGTAGCACACTCTGGCCGTGTATTTTCACCTTAGGAATTGCAGGTTTAGGGAAACGCACCAATACTGCCTCTAGCTTACTCATCTTAATGATTATGGGAGGTGGTTTTGTTACATTAGCTCAAGGAACACTGGCAGATAAAAGCCTACTTGGCATCCAACAATCTTATTGGGTAGGTGTGGCATGTTTCGCTTATTTAATTTATTTTGCAATTCGCACTGCTGCTATTTTGAAAAGTAAAGGGGTTGAAACCTTTCAAAGCGCTGGTTCAGGACATTAAGCCTTATGTATAAAATAGAATTTAACGACTTTTTTACCTCCGCGTTTTCTGTTGACTGCATCATTTTTGGATACGAAGCAGGAGAAATTAAGGTTTTATTGATCAAAAGAGCCATGGAGCCCTATGACAATTACTGGGCAATTCCTGGTGATCTTGTTTACCCTGACGAAGACCTTCCTGTTGCGGCTGAGCGCATTTTGAAAGAACTCACTGGTCTGGACCATATTCAGATGCACCAATCACAGTCTTTTGGGCACCCCAACCGACATCCACAAGGTAGGGTTATCACCATTGCGCACTTTGCTTTGGTTCGGATTGAAGATTTTCAAGTGAAAGCTTCCTCATGGGCAGACGACGTCAGCTGGGTTTCCGTGAACAATATGCCAACTTTGGCGTTTGATCATAATCATATATTGGAGAACACATATGAAATGCTCAAACAAAAGCTTCAAAACGAACCCGTTTGTTTTGATTTATTGCCAGAGCGTTTTACTTTGAGTGATTTTCAACAACTATATGAGTATGCTTTTAATCAAGAGATGGATAAAGCCAACTTTAGAAAGAAAGTTAAGAACATACCACTTATTGCTTTAAACGAAAAGCAAAAAAATGTAAAGCACAGACCTGCCAAACTCTATTCATTTGATGTAGATGCATACAAAGAGTTAAAAAAAGACCTCGGATACAGTTTTAAAATGTAGAAAATTCTACTTATTGTATTTTTTACAATAATATTTGTATCTTCGAGTCTCGCTTTCACTCTAAAAGAAGCGTTAAACAGGTTAATAATCAGGAAACGGAGAGGAGTGTCTCCGTTTCTTTTTTTGTAAAAACCTGATTATCTGAATTATAACAAAAGTTATTGTTCTTTTTACCATAATTAAATTTTTTCTATATTTAACCCACTCTAAAACAAAAACGACTATGATCAGAAAACTCGTCATGGCACTGTTGTGTAGCATCGGTGTCGCGCAAGTCTATGGACAAGCCAAAACCGTGAGCGGAACCATCCTAAATGAGCGCTCGGAAGGCATTCCATATGTCAAAGTACTTGTAAAAAACACAAGCAAACCAATTCTTAGTGATGCACAAGGCCTGTTTCAAATTGCAGTAAGCAATCCGGATAGCGCCATTTTGGTTTTCACAGCTATGGGTTATGAAAAACTAGAATACCCATTGCTAGGCAAAACAAACGTGACTATTTTACTTGCATCAGAGACCCAAGAAACCAAAGATGTGGTAGTCATTGGATACGGAACAGCTAAATCGAAGGAGCTTACTGGTGCTACATCCAAAGTTAAAGGTGAAGACATCGAGAAAATGAACATGACCCGCATGGACCAAGCGTTACAAGGGCAGGTTTCTGGTGTAACTATCTCCAGTAATTCAGGCTCACCTGGTGGTTCATCTAATATCCGAATCCGCGGTTTATCTACATTTGGAGACAACGATCCGCTTATACTTGTTGATGGCGTAGTATATGATTCGGAAGGCCTCAATGCTTTGAACCCTGCTGACATCAAATCCATCAACGTATTGAAAGACGCAACAGCCGGTATCTATGGTGTACGAGCTGCAAACGGTGTCATTATCGTCGAAACAAAAAATGGTTCCATTAATCGCAAACCAAGCATTGAATACAACGGTTACTATGGCATGCAACAAACCGCGCGTCGCCTAGACCTTTTAACTGCTGAAGAATATGCTGTAATCAAAAATGAAGCGTTTGCATTTGGTGGTCAATCCATGCCTTTTGCCAATACCAATCTTGGTACCGGAACCAATTGGCAAGACTCAGTTTTTAGCAACTCACCTGTTCAAAGCCACAACCTGTCCTTAACAGGGGGTACATTAAATACGCGTTATTCAATTGGTTTAGGTTATTTCAATCAAGATGGAATTGTCGGTGGCGATAAATCTAATTTTGGTCGCTATAACGCCCGCATGAACTTCAGCACAGACATGTCGGACAAATTGAAACTCAACTCTGTCCTGCTCTTTTCATCAGACATGCGCAGTACTTTACCAGAAAACGGTATTGGTTCTGTGCTTTATAATACAATAAACGCGTTTCCAAATGAACCAGTTTACAGTGGCCCTAATACATTTTCATACATGGAAGAGGTCAGTGATATCATCAATCCGATCGCGCAAATCCAAAACCAATACAACTGGAGTACTGCTAATAAATTCGTTGGTAAAGAGGAGTTTATCTATGAATTCAATGAAAACCTTTCCCTTACAAACCGCTTCAACTATAACTATGCCAACGTAGAAGCAAAAGTGTTCTCTCCGCTTGTATGGTACGGCGATGGAAAATACGCCAATACGGCTGCTAACGCCGCATTGGAGTCGCCTCAAGTAGAAATAGCAGACAGCGTCTTTATTGACCGCGGTGCAGCTGTTTATGAGGAGCGTTCTACATTCCTTGACCTCACCTACGAAACCTTTTTAAATTACGACAAAACCTTTGGTGAAAATCACAAAGTAAAAGGGACACTTGGTGCTTCTGTATTCAAACGAGACGGTTCATCTTTGAGTGGGGTAGCATTTGGCATTCCAAATAATTCGATTGACTATGCAGACATCTCTGCCAATACAGCACAAGGAGGATTTCTAAACAATACCAACTCTTGGGAGTTCACCGAAAGACTGGTTTCTGGCTTCTTGCGCGGTGAATATGCTTTCAAAGAAAAATACATGGTTTCAGGTATTTTACGCCGAGATGGTTCTAGCAAATTTGGGCCAAACAGCCGTTATGGTATCTTCCCAACTATTTCTGGTGCATGGCTGATATCTGATGAAGAATTCTTTAAAAGCAAAAGCATCGATTATTTGAAACTTCGCATGAGCTATGGTGTATCAGGTAACGACCAAATACCAAACTTTGCTTACCGTGCCTTATTGAACGGTGAAGGGGTTTATGTTTTCAACGACCTCATCACGCAAGGAATTGCCATTGGTAGACCTGCTAACCCAGATTTGAAATGGGAAACGACACGCCAGTTCAACGTTGGTGTTGACCTCACTTGGCTCAAAGTACTCAACTTTAGTACGAACTATTTTGTGAAAAACACCTTCGATTTATTATTCCAGCCAGATGTTTCCGCAATCATTGGGTCTTATGGTCCAGGCGGATACCCGCCGATCATCAATGCCGGTGACGTCTCAAACAAAGGTTGGGAGTTTGAAGTAGCTTACAAGTCTGATATCAAACGCTTGCTTCAAACCAACCTAAGTTTCAACTTTACTTCCATCAATAACCAAGTGGTCAGTGTGCCAACTGGAGTTGAGTACATTCCAGGTGCAAGCTTCAGCGTAGGTGGCGATGTTGCAACACGTTTCCAAGCAGGTTATGAAATTGGTTATTTCTTTGGTTACCAAACAGCCGGAATCTACCAAACTCAAGAAGAAATTGACAACGCTGCTGTAGTACAAGAAGGAGCTAAACCCGGAGACCTCATTTTTGTGGACCAAAATGGAGATGGTAAAATTAATTTCTCAGATGATTCTGATAAAACTTACCTCGGATCAGCCATACCTGATTTCACGATGGGCTTTGCTTTCAACTTTAAAATCAAAAGTTTTGACCTCTCTGGTAATGTGTACTCGGCTATTGGTCAAGAAATCATTCGTAACTACGAGCGTCAACAACCTTATGCCAACCAATTGGCTTATGTTATTGATCGTTGGACAGGTCCGGGTTCAACAAACGAGCACCCGCGCCTCACTACCGGTGCAACGAACAATAATTTATTTTCTGATTACTATGTTGAAGACGGTTCATTTGTAAGGCTCAGAAACGTACAGTTTGGTTACACTTTGCCTAAAAATGCTGCCAAGAAAATCCACGTGGAAACTTTGCGTGTCTATGTAGCTGCAAACAACATTTTAACCCTGACCCGATACATGGGCTTCGACCCTGATTTAGGTTCTTCAAACGTTTTATCTGCTGGTGTTGACTACGGAATGTATCCACAAGCACGCTCTATCATGAGTGGAATTCAAATCAAATTTTAAGCTGTAAGTCATGAAAAAACTGATCTTTACCTTAGCAACATTGGCAACAGTTTTCATGTTGCCTTCCTGTGAAAAATTCCTTTCTGTTGATCCGCCTTATGCACAAGACGCAGAAAATTTCTTTCAAACCCCAGAGGACTACGAACGAGCCCTTGTAGGTGCATACGATTTGCTTCAAAGTTCATTTCTTACGCTCTGGATTGGCGAAATTGCCTCTGACAATGCCATTGCCGGTGGTGAAAGCGTCAACGATAGCAAAGGACTACACGACATCGACAACATGACCCATGGCGGTGTCAATGTAGAATTACGCAATGTTCTACGATGGAATTACACCGGCATTACCCGCGCAAATTACATCCTTGAGCACAAAGACAACATTGACTTCCCTAAAAAAGCGCATATACTAGCTGAAGCCAAATTCCTGCGCGCCTATTATTATTTTGAATTGGTAAAATTCTTTGGAGATGTGCCGCTCATCATTGACAAACGAATAGGAATTGAAGAAGCCCGAACCATTCCGCGTACTCCGAAAGCCGAAGTTTATGCTCAAATTGAAGCAGACCTCATTGCTGCTGCAGCCGTATTAAACTCAGTTGCTGCTCAAAAAGGAAGAGCAACAAAAGGTGCTGCCAAAGCACTACTCGGCAAAGTATACCTTTACCAAAATAAATTCACAGAGGCTGCTGCTATTTTTGACGAAATCATCGATTCAGGACAATACAGTTTGTACCCTGACTACAGTCAGTTATTTAGTGTTGCTGCTGAAAACAACAGTGAAACTATTTTCGACGTAGAATACACTGGTGCTGAAGGCGGAAGCTACGGCTGCCTCATTTGTTTGGAAGGAAACGCTGCAGTTGGGTTCCAAGGTATCAGACAATACAACGGCCCTGTGTATGGCGATGGCAACTCATATAACTTGCCTACGCCAGAACTATATGCTGTGTTCTCTCCTATTGATCCACGCAGAGCCGCAACAGTTCTTGATATTGAAGCATTTATTGCCGCACAACCTAACCCTGGGCAAATTACTTATGCCATTGGAGCTGGTGGCCATACCGGATACTACAACAACAAATACATCAAAAAACAAGGCGAAATCGGCTTACCTGACAACGACCTCACTAGCCCCGTTAATTATCGCGTTTTGCGCTATGCAGACGTCTTATTAATGGCTGCCGAGGCGCATTATCAGCTTGGCAACCCGAGCAGAGCTACCACATTGGTGAATCAAATTCGCCAGCGTGCAGGCATTCCTGGCGCCTCAGTGAACAACATCGGAAAAGTTTATAACGAAAGACGCCTAGAGCTTTCTGGTGAAGGTTTGCGCTTTTTTGACCTCGTTAGAACAGGTCAAGCCGCACAATATATCCCAGGATTTGTTGCTGGCAAACATGAAGTCTTCCCTATTCCACAAGTGGAAATTGACCTCGCCGGTGGAAATTGGAGTCAAAACCCAGGTTATTAATCTTTTAAGGAAATTAAAACCATGAAAAACTTAATTTTAAGCGTATTGACAATTGCACTAGGACTAGCTGCTTGTCAAAAATATGAACCAAGCTTGGGGCCAGCTCCAAGTCAAGCAGATGCGGAATTTACAATGGCGCCTTCTGCGGCTAATGCGAACATCATTGAACTCAGCGCCAACAACCCAGATATTCAATGTGTTTGGGATTTTGGAAATGGCTCTAAAGCACAAGGTCCGAACGTTAGTGCAACTTACCCTTATGCTGGTACTTACACTATCAAACTGACCGTTTTTGCCAAAGGCGGAAGCCGCAGTTCTAGCAAACAAGTTACTATTGCCAATGACGACTTCACGCTCTTGAACAACCCATATTACACCTTGCTAACGGGTGGTGTAAATGGCCCTGGTTATAAAGTATGGGTTGTTGACTCAAGTGCCTCCGGACACATGGGCGTTGGCCCAGACCCTGAGAGTCCGCTTGGCCCAACGCCAGAATGGTGGGCTGCTGGCCCCGGCGAAAAACCTGGTTGCGGACTTTACAATGATCAATATGTTTTTCATTTGAATGGCTTCAAGTTTGACATGATTACCAACGGAGATGTCTATTTGCACAATTCTTTGGCTGCAAACTTCCCTGGGTCCTACCAAAATCTGGGCGATTTCACTGCTCCCTATGATGACCAATTAAATGAAAGCTGGTTATTGACAGAAGGCACTGAAACAACTATTACCATTTCGAATAATGCCTTTATGGGCTTCTTCACAGGTCCAAGAGTATACCGCATATTAAGTGCAACTGATTCAACTTTGCATTTACAATACGGCCACCATGCAGGAGGGTTAAAATGGTATCTCAAGCTCAAAACACTATAAAAAACAGATTTATGAAAATGCTGTTATTTCTTCTTTTAAGTATCGGCCTGATGTCCTGTGAGCCAGATGTTGTCAAGCCTTCTGGAAAACCAAGTAATTTACAAACCCAACTCACTGTGACAAACGGCGAGGTCCATGTACAAGCCAGTGCTGATAGCACAAACTTTTACACTATTACTTTTTTTGATACGAATGATACTGTCACAGTAGAAAGCACAACAGGTGAGGCTATTCATGTTTTCAATACAAGCGGAACCTACAAAATTCGTACAAGAGCCCACGTATTACAAAACGACTTCATCGAGCTCAATGAAGAGGTGATCATTCAAATAAGCACAGGAAATACAGGCGCTCCTTCCTCTGGCTACATAAGCCCGTTAAGTTACCCTAATTACACACTTGTTTGGAGCGACGAATTCAATGGGGCTGGTCTTTCCTCTGATTGGACTTACGACCTTGGAACAGGAAGTTGGGGCTGGGGAAACAACGAGTTACAGTATTACAAGCAAGACAACGCTGTGGTTGCAGATGGTTTACTGACTATAACTGCAAAAAACGAAACGTTTAACACAAGTAACTATACTTCTACCCGCATTAAAACACAAGGCATCAAATCATGGAAATATGGTCGTATTGACGTGCGCGCTGCGCTTCCTTACGGGCAAGGAATCTGGCCTGCCATCTGGATGCTTGGCGACAATATTACCACTGCAGGTTGGCCAGCTTGTGGTGAAATTGACATCATGGAACTTATTGGTGGTGCAGGTGCAAATGACAGAACTGTACATGGAACAGTACACTGGAGCAACAATGGCTCACATGCGCAATACGGAGGCAGCAAAACCCTTGCGTCTGGTAAATTTGCCGATAACTTCCATGTTTTCTCTATTGAATGGGATGCCAATTCTATTCATTGGTTAGTAGATAACGTTCAGTACCATAGCATAGATACCAGCCCAGCCGAGATGAGCGAATTTCGTGAGAAATTCTTTATTATTTTAAATGTTGCTGTAGGTGGAAACTGGCCTGGTTCTCCTGATGCCACTACTACTTTCCCTCAAAAAATGTATGTAGACTACGTTCGCGTATTTCAATAATTAGTTATTCATGAAAGCCCTGTCTTACCTCTTGGCAGTCTTGGTCCTGTTTGGATTCAATAGTACTGAAAAACTTTATTTTACAAATCCATCTGACCAAGATATCGAAGCGCTCATAGCCAATATGAGTATTGAAGAAAAGGTCGGGCAAACTTGTCAAATTACACTTGACGCCATACATAAGTCAGATGATAAGGGGCAGGCACTCATTCCCGAACAAGTTGACCCAGTTAAACTCAAAGAGGCGATTGAAGTATATCATGTTGGCTCCGTTTTAAATGTTGGTTGGCACACACTCAGCATGGACGAATGGATTTCCATCATGAATGCCGTGCATTTGCCTTATTCGACAAAACAATCTAATATTCCGATTTTATATGGCATAGATGCCATTCACGGAGTCAACTACACAAAAGGTGGTACACTTTTTCCGCAAGAAATTGGTTTGGCCGCGACCTGGAATCCTGCTCTTGCAGAAAGAATGGGTCAAGTAACCGCCTACGAATGCCGCGCTTCAGGTATTCCTTGGAATTTCTCCCCTGTATTAGATCTTGGCCGCCAGCCATTGTGGTCGCGTCATTTCGAAACATTAGGCGAAGACCCTGTGCTCGGTACTCAAATGGGAGCTGCACTTGTTAGAGGATATCAAGGAACTTCCAAAGTTGTGGACGAATTTCATGTGGCGGCATGTTTGAAACATTTTGTCGGTTACAGCGCCAGCTTTAGTGGTCGTGACCGTACGCCAGCATTCATTCCTGAAAAATACATGCAAGAATTGTATTTACCTGCATTCAAAGAAGCGGTTGCCCAAGGAGCGCTCACCTTGATGATCAATTCAGGTGTAGTCAACGGTATTCCAGGACATGCAAATTATCAACTCTTGACTCAAACACTCAAAAAAGAGTGGGGCTTTAAGGGTTTTGTAGTTTCTGACTGGGAAGACTTCATCATGTTACACACCGTACACAAAACAGCCCCTTCCTTATCTGAAGCAGCTGTGCAAGCGTTTAATGCAGGCGTAGACATGAGTATGGTGCCATCAAATCCGCAATACAAAACATATTGCCAAGACATGATCGCCGCGGTAAAAAACGGTCAAATCAGTATGACTAGGCTAGATGACGCTGTCAGAAGAATTTTATACGTTAAGAAACAATTGGGTTTGTTCGGTAATCCGCTTCCAAATTTTGATCAATACCCATTATTCGGATCAGAAGATCACAAAAAGGCAGCGAAACAAGCTGCTCTTGAATCAATTACTTTACTTAAAAACGAAAGCGCTGTGCTTCCGCTAAAGGCCAATCAGCGCATTTTAGTAGCTGGTCCTGGTGCAGCAAGTATGAACATGCTCAACGGCGCATGGACACACACATGGCAAGGTCTTGATACAAGCTTCAATACTCAGGGGGTTTTGAATATTTATCAAGCTCTCCAATCCCAATTACCTGGCACTGCCCTTAGCTATGCGAAAGGGGTTGAACTCTATTTAGAAAAAGATTTTGAAGCGTCAAAGTTTGTCAATTTAGAAGCCTATAAAAAGGCCTTAAAGAAAACCGATGTTGTCGTGATTTGCGTTGGCGAACTTCCTTCAACAGAAAAGCCTGGTGATATTCGTAGCTTACAACTCGACGATAAACAAAAAGAATTGGTTCGCTTGGCAAAGGCCGCAAAGAAAAAAGTTGTTTTAGTGTTACTTGAAGCCAGACCGCGCATCATTAATGACATCGAACCACTCTGTGACGCCATTGTACAAGCATATTTACCTGGTGATCAAGGAGGTCTTGCCCTTAGCGAACTTTTGACTGGAAAAGAAGACTTCAGCGGTCGCTTGCCTTACACTTACCCTCGCTATGATGGTGTTATTGAATTTTATGACCACCCGGGTAGCGTAGCTAGAGCAAAGTCTGGACAATTTACCGCCTACAACCCACAATGGGATTTTGGATTCGGACTTTCATACCATAAAGGTGAGGTTAATGGTCTGCGCTTTACTCAAAAAGATGAAAACAAAGGAACATTCTCAATAGAAGTCAATATCAGCAACCCATCACCTTCGGCTATTAAAATGGTGGTTCCTGTTTACCTCAGCGATTTATATGCCAGTACTACCCCAGAGAACAAACGCCTCATTGATTTTTACAAAGTAAGTTTACGTCCTGGAGAAAACAAAACCTTAGAATTTTCTTTTGATGCAAGCGATTTAAAACGCGTAAGTTCCGATGGTAAATGGCGTGCCGAAAAAGGCACATTTGAAATCATTTGCGAAGGAAATAAACTCACATTTGAACTTTTTAACGACTTATTGTTTTAATTGTTAATAGTCACAAAATGCTGTAGAATTTTGGCTTATTGTATTTTTTACTATATTAGCC
>JBJTCG010000041.1:0-8889 GCA_046091725.1 Flavobacteriales bacterium
GTTCGGGTATGATCTTCGTACTAACTCCCGACGTCTCTGATTTTCTAAACATAGCAAACAAAGGCTATTTCTTTGGCATCTATGTACTTTCTACTATTGTCATGCGCTTATTTTTTTCGTCGTTATCTGATCGGATCGGACGAGAGCAAACGCTGTTGATTGGCTGTGTCTTTTTGATCATGAGTATGGGCTTGCTAGCAACCGCTAACTCTTTCTTGAGCTATACACTTGCGGCAGCAGTTTTTGGGTTAGCAACCGGTGTTTCGAGCCCCACACTGTTTGCTTGGACGGCAGATCTGAGCTTACCCGAACGCCGCGGAACGGGCTCTGGCACTATGTTTATTGCGCTCGAAGGAGGGATACTATTTGGTTCAGGCCTGACCTTTATTTTTTATAAAAACACTTTAGAAAGTGCGCAATTGCTTTTTATCATAGCAGCTGGATTTGCTGTTGTAGCGTTACTTGCGTTACTATTTCAACTCCAACAAAAGAAAATCAAACGTGCTGATTTAAATAACGCCGCACCAAATAATGCCCCAAATAAATGAGCGGAGTGAGCAATACTGCGATGAGTAATTTGAGCAAATAATTGGTCGGCGCCACTTCAAAATAGGTCTCTAAGGACATTGCGCCTGGCAACACAAATCCAATATACAAAACAATATAAGAATCAATGAGTTGCGAAATCATGGTACTACCTGTACTGCGTAACCAAATGAGTCGATTTCCGGTTCGCTGTTTGATTTTTTCGAATAGAAACGCATCGAGTAATTGCGAAACTAAGAAAGCTGCAATGCTACCTACTATTACTGCCTGCGCTTGACCAAAAACCAAATTATATGCGGCGTTGGTTGCTAATTTTGAACCTTTAATTTCATGTGCCGGAATGGCCATTGACAAGCCGACAATCAAAAAACAATAAGCAATTAGGGCTGCGGTTATCCAGGAAAGTCTTCTGACGGCTTTTTGACCATAAAATTCATTCATGAGGTCTGTAAGTATAAAAACAACTGGCCAAGGAAGGATACCGATAATAGTAATGAAAGGACCAAATTGTTTGCCGAATAAATGCCACTCAAGCGGAATTTGTATGAGCTTGTTACTGATTAACTCTGCCGTTACGGCGTTGGTCACAAATAGTCCGGCAAGAGCGATGAATAGCCACTGACGCCTTTCATTGAGTTGAGCTTGTTCCATACTCAAAAGTACAAATTATTGACCTCCGTAATCGAGTCGCTTCGTTTTGATATAGCGCTGGATGTAATACTGGGATGTTTTGAAATTATCGATCCGAACACCAGTATTTGCCGAGTGGATAAATTTGATGGCATCTGGCGTTACCTCCACTACTAATGCGACATGTCCGACAGCAGTTGAATGAACATTACTGCCTTTAAAAAACATAAGGTCTCCGGGTTGAATATCTGAGAGCTTGACGGTAGTACCTAATTCAGCTAAACCGTAACTTGTACGGACTAAATCAAAGCCAAAATTGCCGAAAATATAGTTGATAAAGCCAGAGCAGTCAAAACCTGAAGGAGTTGTGCCGCCATAGCGGTAAGGCACCCCTAAAAAACTTTTGGCATAGTTGATTATAGCATCAACTTGTGGGTCATTTTTTGGAGTTGGCGTTTGCGCTTTTGCGTGGTTCGAGAGTTGAAGACACAAGAGCAGAAAAAAGATGCGGAGAAATTTCATTTTCTGACGTCTGTTGCAAAAATAATAATTATTTTCGAATGTTCATTCAAGTAAACAGATGCCCACTATTGAAAATCAATCACTTAGCAAATTATACTACAGCATTGGAGAAGTTGCCGAGCTTTTACAAGTAAATGCTTCATTGCTAAGATTTTGGGAAAAAGAATTTAATCTTTCTGTTTCAAAAAAGAATAAAAAAGGAAATCGGCTATACACCGCCAAGGAAATCGAAAAAATCCAGCGCATTTATCAATTTGTAAAAATTGAAGGCTACACCCTGGAAGGCGCAAAAAAAGCACTAAAATCAAAAGCTGAACCACAAAAGGGCGTGCAAAATGAAGTAGCCAACACTAGTAGTGATGCTCGTATAGCCTCTTCTCCAAGTATCGCATCCATTCAACAGACATCAAACATTGACACAATTGCTCTTATTTCCAAATTAGAAGCTATCAAAAAGCGCTTGCTATCTTTAAATCTGGATGATTCTTTCAGCGCAGTCAATGAATTCAATGAAGTCAACGAAATACCAAACGAGCCGACTATAAAGCCAAGCAAACCCAAAAGCGAAGCCAAACCCAAGCCAAATACTGACGCTCCTACGCTTTTTGATTTTTAAATTCCCGCTTCAAATAGCTTGCAGCTTTTAGCATCCTAGCACCATACCAAGAGCACATTTCTCCATCAATAAGTTGAATTTTTGAATTAGGGAAAAATGCTTGCATTTCGTCTAAATGCTTTTCTGCAAAAGGATACGGTTCTGAGCTCAGAAAAATCAGGTCGGGTTGTTTATCTGTCGCTGTTTGGCTTTCTTGCCATTCTTCTAAACTCGGATAACGTACCAATGAACATGCATTTTGAAAACCAAAGTGGCTCAAGAATGCATGAATATAGGTTTGTTCACCTACCAAAAAATAGGGGTCTTTCCAAATGAAATAAAGAAAAGACAATCCACTACCAATTTGACTCACATTCTGAAATTTTGCTCGAATTTGAAATAAGAGCTGCTCAGCTTCAAGCTTTTTATCTACACGTTCTCCGATGATTAAGAGATAACTGAAAGCTTGCTCTATGGAATTGATCTCAGTCAGAAGCACTTCATAGTGCTGCATTAAATGAGCGATGTCTTCTTTGGTGTTTTCTTCTTTATTGGCAATAATGAGATCTGGTGCCAATTTTTGAACCGCAGCAAAGTTTACTTTTTTTGTGCCTCCAACCTTTACTTTGGTTTGTTTCCAAGCCTGCGGATGTACACAAAATTTTGTGATGCCCACTACTTCAGCGTCCAAACCAAGCGACCAAAGATATTCGGTAAGAGAAGGAACTAAAGATACGATTCGCATCTTGAGAAAAACATTAGGACAGCGCCGAAATGACGTCGTAGCGAGATACAATATGATGCTTCCCTTCGCCAAGTTCCACCAACACTGCAGGCGTATTTTTGTTGATCAACTTGCAAAGTTCCTCAACTGGTGTTGAAGCTTTTACTACCGGAAACGCAGGGCCCATAATCGATGAAATTGGGGCGTCGCGCAATGCAGGATTTTCAACCAACAACTGATAAACATGAGAATCGTCTATGGAACCAACAAATTTATTGTCTTTCATTACCGGAATTTGTGAAATACCGAAGTTTCGCATTTTGGCCACAGCGTGTGAAACTAATTCTTCGGCATATAAGGACACTAAAGGTTTGTCGGCATGCTTGGCTATAAGATCTGCCGCTGTAACAACATTCTCTTCAAGAAAACCGCGTTCGCGCATCCAGTCGTCATTGAAGATTTTCCCTACATAACGACTGCCATGGTCGTGAAACAAGATCACTACAAAATCATCTTTAGTGAGTTGCTCTTTCATCTGAAGCACACCTTTAATGGCTGAGCCGGCAGAATTTCCTACAAAAATACCTTCCTCGCGCGCCAATTTACGGGTATAAACCGCTGCATCTTTGTCTGTCACTTTTTCAAAATGATCAATCAGTGAAAAATCGACATTTGCCGGAAGGATATCCTCACCGATGCCCTCTGTGATGTACGGGTAGATCTCATTTTCATCAAAAATGCCCGTTTCCTTGTATTTTTTAAAGACCGAACCGTAGGTGTCAATACCCCAAATTTTAATATTTGGATTTTTTTCTTTGAGGTATTTCGCAACGCCAGAGATGGTTCCGCCGGTTCCTACCCCAACAACAAAATGTGTGATTTTTCCGTCGGTTTGTTCCCAAATTTCGGGGCCCGTTTGTTCGTAATGCGCTTGTCGGTTTGACAAATTATCGTACTGATTGACATACCATGAATTTGGAATTTCCGTAGCCAAGCGTCTTGACACCGAGTAATAAGATCTAGGATCTGAGGGTTCAACAGCTGTTGGACAAACAACAACCTCAGCCCCTACTGCTCTGAGGATATCCATTTTTTCTTTGGATTGCTTGTCGTTGAGTACACAAATCAATTTATATCCTTTGATGATGCAAGCCAAGGCTAAGCCCATTCCTGTATTGCCAGAAGTACCTTCAATTACTGTTCCTCCTGGCTTAAGTAAACCTGACTTTTCAGCATCCTCGATCATTTTAAGTGCCATGCGGTCTTTGACAGAATTGCCTGGATTTGTGGTTTCAACTTTTGCAAAAACCTGAGCCGGAATATCTTTTGCCAATTTATTAATACGGACAATTGGAGTGTTACCGATGGTCTCGAGGATATTGTTGTAAATTTTCATAAGTGCACTTTGGACAAAGTTAGTCATCTTGATGAAATCATTAATTTTAAGGCATGTTAAAATACGTCCACTTTTTCATTTTCATATTTACAGTTCTTTCTGCAAGCGCTCAAAATGGTCCAATTTTACCTACACCAGCTGTATACCAAAGGGTCAACGGGCAATTTATTTCGAGTGGGACCCTACTCGTAGATCCATCAGAAATCAATCCGCAACTACTTCAATCTTTCAAAGACCTCGCCAACTGGAGTCATGGAATTGAACTAGTCCCAAGCGTACAAAATCCGATGGTGAGTTTTAAAAAACTCAATAATGTCAAGAAAGACTCTTACAGCATCAATATAACTGAGCGCATCATTATTTCTTATTCTTCCGATGCCTCATGTTTTTATGCCCTTACCTCTTTAATGCAACTTACCGAGGTTCAAGACGGACAAATTCAAATTCAGCAGTGTTTTGTCAAAGATTATCCGAAGTTTCAATGGAGGGGGCTGCACCTTGATGTCTCTAGACATTTTTTCACTACAGATGAAATCAAACGCTTCATTGACCTCATGGCCTATTACAAATTCAATACCTTGCATTGGCACCTCACAGATGACCAAGGTTGGCGCATAGAAATTAAAAAATATCCTTTACTCACAGCGGTCGGAGCATGGCGCGATTCTACTGTCGACAACCATTACACAACAAATCCAAGAACATATACCGTTCAACGCTACGGTGGGTTTTATACCCAAGAACAAGTGAAAGATATTGTGGCATATGCAGGTTCAAAGTACATAACCGTCGTTCCAGAAATCGAAATGCCTGGCCATGCCAGAGCTGCCTTAGCTGCGTATCCACGTTATTCTTGTACTGGCCAAATTCAAGGAGTCGAAGGACTCTGGGGTGTTTTTGATGACATTTTTTGTGCCAAAGAAGAAAGCATTTTGTTCCTACAGGACATCCTCGATGAAATCATTCCGTTATTTCCGTCAGTTTACATTCATATCGGTGGAGATGAAGCTCCAAAAACCCGCTGGAAAGAATGCGAAAACTGTCAGGCTGTAATCAAAGCAAATGGTTTGCACGACGAGCATGAATTACAGAGCTATTTTATTGGGCGCATGGATGCTTTTTTAAGTTCAAAAGGCAAAAAGCTAATCGGTTGGGATGAAATTTTAGAGGGTGGATTATCGCCCAATGCTACCGTCATGTCTTGGAGGGGTTATGAAGGGGGCATTGCAGCAGCCAAGCTTGGCCATGATGTAGTGATGTGTCCAGGATCACATTGCTATTTTGACCATTATCAGGGCAAAGGTTCAGATGAACCATTGGCTATTGGCGGCTTTACTTCATTAGACAAAGTACTGTCTTTTGAACCCATACCTCCATCCATGGACGCAGCACAGGCAGCTTATGTTCTAGGAGCCCAAGGAAATCTTTGGACTGAATACATCGCAGATTATAAAAAATTGGAATACATGGCGTACCCAAGAGCCATTGCTTTGAGTACAGCACTGTGGTCAGAGACCAAACCAAGCTACGAGGAATTTTTACCGATATTAATCAAGCATCATTTCCCTTTTCTTGAAAAGAAAAAAGTTAATTATTCCAAAACCTGCCTCAAACCCGAAATAGAAACTAAACGCAAGGCTAATGGAGGGATTGAAATATTTAAAACACCTGCAAAAGGGATCATTGCCGACTCTGAATTGATAAGCAGTATCCCAGCAGCAAAAAGAAAAATTAAAGAGTTTGATCTTTCAATTGACCAAGGAAAATCCATACCAGCCAAACAAATCAAAGTCATCGCACACAAAGCGTTAGGTGCTCAGATAAATTTTCAAACCCCACCTAATCCGAAATATGACAACGGAAGCCTCACCATTGTAGATGGGCAACTAGGGGCCAGACCATGGAAAGGAAATGAATGGCTTGGCTTTAACACAGATAGTGTGAGTTTTGACATCATTTTTGAAAAACCAATAAAGGTCAAAGAAATCAAGATCCATTCCTTACATGACCCCAATAGTTGGATTTGGGCTGCTCAAAATTATGAGATTTTGCTCAACAAATATGGTGCTGCCATGGGCGTAGGTGACGCATATATTAATACAGAGGAGTTACTTACCGCCGAAATAAAGGATAAAAAAGTAAAGCAAATCCATGTGGTGCTTTACGGGCTTTCAAAAATTCCAGAAGGGCAGCCAGGCGCAGGAAATACGCCATGGCTGTTTATTGACGAAATAGAAATTCGCTGAGTTGAAAATTGGCAAAATTTATAGCCCCATTAATCAGGCAATGTTGCCTGGACGTCAGGGAATAATACCAAGCCTTACAGCATGAACAATGATGCCTGCTGTATTGCGAACATCTAATTTTTCAATTATGCGCATTTTGTGAGTTTCCACTGTGCGTGGTGAAATATGCAATTCTAAAGCGATTTCTCGGCACGTTTTTTCTTGGCATATTCCTCGAATGACTTCAATTTCTCGGGCGGTAATGCGCTCAAGTGTTTGGATCGTTTTTTTCTCGGCATCTAGCAGGCGCTTCGTATGCGGATGAATGTAGGCGTGTTGAAAGAAAACCTGCCGAAACGCCGAAACGGCCTCTTCTTGAATTTGCATTTTATTAACGACGCCATGAAAGCCCCATTTGAGATACAACGGAATCATGGCTGATTTAAAATTTTTAACCGCCAATAAGAACTTGGCATGAGGAAAAGTTGCCATCCAAAATTTCATGTAAGCTTGATCGAGTTCTTGTAATAAATCGGCATCGATCATGATCACTTGAAATGCTGTGCCAGCATACCTCGCTCTGAATTCACTGAGGTTTTGAGCTTCACCTACCCATTCAAAATCGTTGCGTTGTTCGAGCATTGCTCGTAGCCCTGTTCTGAAAATAACATTAGAATCAATAAATCCGACGCGAATGCGCGCACCCAAATAATTACTCATACGACTTGCATTTTAATAGGCCAAGGCCCGGTTTAGATTAATACAAGTAGATTTGTTTCATAAGGCAAAAATAAGAGGTAGTAGCCAAAGGCAGTTCCGTAGATTGACGGATAACTTCAAAATAAAGTTGCACTGCTCTCTTATCTTAGGTCAAGTGAAGACCAATTCAATACCATTTATATTTGTAAGATGGAACGCAGGAAATTTAACTCATTATTGACTTTAAGTGCTGTAGCTATGCAAATTGGAGATTTAAAAAGTTTAGAAAAATGGAGTCAAACGCTCAAAGGAACAGAGCTTACTCCTGCACTTTTTGTCGGACACGGTTCTCCGATGAATGCCATAGACGAAAATCAATTTGTGGCAGGGTTTCGGACTACAGCGCAAAAATTACCTGATATTCAGGCTATTTTAGTGATTTCGGCACATTGGCTCACAAACGGAACTGCAGTAACAGCCATGGAAAAACCTAAAACCATTCATGACTTCGGTGGTTTTCCTGCTGAACTTTTTGCCCAACAATATCCAGCACCTGGTAGCCCAAAACTGGCTCAAGAAATCAAAGCATTAATTCCCAACACCCCTATTCACCTCGATCATGACTGGGGTTTGGATCACGGAACTTGGACAATACTCAAGCATTTTTACCCTCAGGCCAATATTCCTGTAGTGCAGTTTTCAATCGATTACAGACAACCGTTATCTTACCATTTTGAATTGGCTCAGCAATTGCGTTCGCTGCGTGAAAAAGGGGTTTTAATCATCGGCTCGGGAAATATCGTACACAATTTAGGTGCAGTCGATTTTAGCAAGATCAATGAAGTTGGTTACGGTTATGAATGGGCTCATGAAGCTCGGAAATTTGTCAATGACTGCATAATAAAAGAGGATTATCAAGCGCTACAAGATCTGAAATCAGCTCCTAAAGCACTACAACTTGCAATTCCGACCCCTGATCATTACATTCCATTGCTTTACATTTTAGGATTAAAAAATGGAGCGGAAAAGGTGCAGTTATTTAACGACGAACTTTTGGCAGGAAGCCTGAGCATGACATCTCTTCAAATTGGTTAGATTTTCTGTAAAATAAACCTTTCTGTCCTGTAGGATGTTCTATCTTTGTAACAGAAATAATTGAAATATGTCACAAAGAAATTGGCAAAGTATCAAAACCTACGAGGATATCAAATTTGAGTTCTTCGAAGGCATCGCAAAAATTACAATAAACCGACCAAAAGTCTATAACGCATTTAGGCCAGAAACCAACTTTGAAATGTTGGACGCCATGAATATTTGCCGCGAAAGACCAGATATTAATGTAGTAGTTCTGACTGGTGAGGGCGACAAAGCTTTCTGTTCTGGTGGCGACCAAAACGTCAAAGGTGTTGGCGGTTATATTTCCGAAAATGGGGTGCCTCGACTCAATGTACTCGATTTACACAAAGCTATTCGATCCTTACCTAAACCAGTGATTGCTATGGTCAACGGTTATGCTATTGGCGGAGGCCATGTTTTACATGTTGTTTGTGAC
>JBJTCG010000042.1:0-25094 GCA_046091725.1 Flavobacteriales bacterium
TCATCTGGAGTCCAGACAATTCGCATCCCTTTACCTCCACCGCCGGCTGTTGCCTTGAGGATGACCGGATATTTGACCACTTCGGCTGTTGCAAATGCATCAGGAAGGTCTTTGAGTAGGCCTTTTGAACCCGGAATACAAGGTACCCCCGCTGCGATCATGGTTGCTTTAGCAGTTGCTTTGTCACCCATTCCGGCAATTTGTTCAGGTAGGGCACCGATAAATTTGATGCCGTGCTCTTGACAAACTTTTGAAAATTTTTCATTTTCAGAAAGAAATCCGTAACCAGGGTGAATGGCGTCAGCGTTTGTAATTTCAGCTGCAGCAATGATATTTGGTATGCTCAGGTATGACTGTGCACTCACAGGAGGCCCAATACATACAGCTTCGTCTGCAAAGCGAACTGGCAAGCTGTCTTTATCGGCGGTAGAATAAACTGCTACCGTTTTGATGCCCATTTCTTTGCATGTACGTATAACACGCAAAGCGATTTCACCGCGATTGGCGATCAAAATTTTCTTAAACATAATGCTGTTTTTTAAGCTGGGTCAACCAAAAATAATGGCTGATCGTAATCTACTGGACTAGCGTTATCAACAAGTACTTTGACAATTTTACCTGAAACTTCTGATTCAATTTCATTGAAAGTTTTCATGGCTTCGATGATGCAAAGTTTCATACCAGCTTGAATGGTGTCACCAACGTTTACAAAAGGATCTTTGTCTGGCCCTGGTGTTCTGTAAAATGTTCCAATCATAGGAGATTTCACAGTAATGTATTTACTGTCGTCAGTTGCAGCTGGTGTTTCTGAGCTTGTACTCGCGGCAGGTGCAGCAGCCGGAGCAGCAGCAACAGGTGCAGTTGCAGCTATCATTGGAGCCGCTTGTACTAAAACTTGTTCAGATTGACTCCCTTTGATAGAAATACGAAATCCTTCGCGCTCGATTTCTACTTTACCAAGCCCTGATTTCGATACTAATTTGATGAGGTCTTTGATCTCTTCTAGGTTCATAGCAGTATTTTTTTCAAAGTTAATTTAATTATGAATTATAGGCCCATTTTAGGTAAATAGCACCCCAAGTAAATCCTCCACCAAATGCTGATAGGACTAAAACATCTCCTTTTTTGAGTTGACTTTCGTAATCCCAAAGGCAAAGCGGCAATGTCCCAGCGGTAGTGTTACCGTATTTTTGAATGTTAATCATGACCTTTTCTTTGGTAAGACCCATTCTGTTTGCAGTAGCGTCAATGATACGCAAATTAGCTTGGTGTGGCACCAACCAACTGACGTCATCACTGGTGAGGTTATTGCGCTCCATGATTTCAGCAGAAACATCTGCCATATTGGTAACGGCAAATTTGAAAACTGCTTGCCCTTCTTGTTTTACATAGTGCAATCTGTTTTCGACAGTTTCAATTGATGCTGGTTGCGCTGAACCTCCTGCGGGTTGTTGTAAATATTGTTTCCCTGATCCGTCGCTTCTTAAAATGAAATCGATGACACCATTTCCTTCTTCATTAGGTTCGAGCAATACTGCTCCGGCACCATCTCCGAAAATGACACAAGTAGTACGATCTTGGTAGTCGATAATTGAAGTCATTTTATCAACTCCAATAACAATGACTTTTTTGTGTTTACCACTTTCAATGAATTGAGCCCCTGTGGAAAGAGCGTAAAGAAAACCAGAACAGGCGGCATTTACGTCGTAACTCCAGGCGTTTTTCATGCCCACTTTGTCACAAACGATATTTGCCGTACTTGGAAACGGATGGTCTGGAGTAACTGTACCTACAATCACAAGCTCGATGTCGAGCGGATCAATTCCTTTTTTTTCGAGCATAGCTTTTACAGCAGCAGCAGCCATATCGGAACTGGCTCCATCTTTCATGATGCGACGTTCTTTGATTCCTGTACGACTAGTAATCCACTCATCAGAGGTATCGACAAGTTTAGCAAGATCCTCGTTGGATAATATGTGTTCAGGAACGTATCCTTGAACTGCGGTAATGGCAGCGGTAATTTTGCCCATGGTTTAGTTAAATGCTTCGTTAATTTTTACAGCGAGGTCAGATACAACAACCTCGTGTGCGTGCAACAACATATTTTTAACTGCAATGTCATTTGAAATTCCATGCCCAATAATGGCATTTCCTTTCACGCCTAATACAGGAGTCCCTCCGTAATTCTCGTAATTAAAACGATCAAAATATTCGTCCTTAATGCCGCGCTTTTTCATGAGGGTGAAAATCCCCTCTGCTTCCTTGAGTACGATATTTCCGGTAAAACCATCACAAACAATGACATCCGCAACACCAGTAAAGATATCGCGGCCTTCAATGTTGCCAATGAAGTTGATTTCGTCTGATTCTGAAAGCAATTTGTAAGCTGCGATAGACAACAAGTTTCCTTTAGAATCTTCTTCTCCGATATTGAGCAATGCGATTTTTGGAGAAGGAATATTCAGGACCGTAGCAGCATAAACAGAGCCAAGAACAGCAAACTGATAGAGGACATCTGATTTGCAGTCAGCGTTGGATCCTACATCAAGAAGTACAGATTTTCCGTTGTTAATAGTTGGTAACGTTGAAGTTATGCAAGGGCGAATGACACCTGGTATGGTGTTGAGTTTGTACATTGAGCCCACCAACATGGCGCCTGTATTGCCATTACTTGCAAAGACATCTAAAAGACCTTTGGCAAGCATCTCAAACCCAATGGAAATTGAGCTATTCGGTTTTTTGGGTAGCGCACGGGTAGGATGATCATGGTATGTAATGACCTCAGGTGCGTGTACAATTTCAAATAAGTCTGGTGATTTGCCTCGGGCAGCAAGTTCTTTCTGTATAATGAGTTCGTCACCAAGCAAAACAATCGTGACATCATTAGCCAAAACTTCTCTGGCTAATAATGCACCATCAATTGTCGCTTGCGGAGCGAAATCGCCACCGGAGACATCAAGCCCAATCTTCATGGGAGAAAATTAGAACTTATTGTACTTCCTCGATGGAGTCTGTAGCTTTCTCAGCTACAACTTTCCCTCTGTAGTAGAGTTTTCCTTCATGCCAATGTGCATGATGAAAAAGGTGCGGCTGACCTGTTGTTGGGCAAGTTGCTACTTGATTAGCTGTAGCTTTCTTGTGCGTTCTACGTTTGTCACGACGTGTGGTCGATATTCTTCGTTTAGGATGCGCCATTTTTCTTTAGTTTATACTTTTTAATTTAAATTCTTTAATGCGGACCACCTTGGGTCTATGTCGTCGTCGTTGTCTTTGTTTGGGTCTGGTGCCGCTTGTTGGTATTTAGCAATAAGGGCAACCATTTCTTCGTTGCATGCTCCTTCATCGTGTACCATCCTTGAAGGTAAGGAAAGCGTGATGAGCTCATATATGGGCTGCATGAGGTCTATTTCATAGCTCTCGGGCGTAAGGACAATCAGGTTTTCGTCTTCGGATTCTTCATGTCCGAAGGTATAATAGATGGTGAATTCACCATCAATTTCTTGATTGATCGGTTCGCCGCAGCGGTCACAGTCAGAAAAAATGAAACCGTCGATGCCAAGATTGGCGATCAGCATGGTTTCTTTCTTTTCTAGCTCAAGATAGGCAATTAAACGGCCATCTTCTATGAGTGAGTAAGGCAAAGATTCAAAGAACGACTTGTCAATGTCAAATTCAAATTCGTGTATCCCGAGCTTGAGTCCGACAAACGGTATGGCATAGGGATTTTTCATGTTGAAAGTTTCACTAACAAAAACGAAGGGCAAAATTAAGGAATTTATTTTGATTAATAAAATCCAAAAACGTGCTCTTGGTTAAACTACTTTTATTCCTGCTCTTTTCTGCCTTTTTCATCTTTTGAAAATGGCAATGGATTGGCAGAGATTTCTTTATAGATTTTTCTATTTCTGTAGGCGTCTACAGCCAAGTAAATGGCACTGCGCATACTTTGTTCGTCGGCAACTTGCTTACCTGCAATATCAAAGGCAGTGCCGTGGTCGGGGCTGGTTCTGACAATAGGCAAGCCTGCTGTAAAATTGACACCATCCTCGAAGCAAAGTGCTTTAAATGCAGCAAGTCCTTGGTCGTGGTACATAGCTAAGACCCCATCGTATTGTTGTCTGGCATGAGAACCAAAAAAGCCATCTGCGGCATAAGGCCCAAAAGCTAAAATGCCATTTTGTCTAGCTTGTTGAATGGCTGGCGCTATTATTTGTTGCTCTTCTTCTCCAATTTTGCCGTTTTCGCCCGCATGTGGATTGAGTCCGAAAACAGCAATTTTTGGCTTAACCAAGCAGAAATCTTTTTTCAGGCTTTGTTCAAAAGCTTCTATTTTCTGAACGATGAGCTCTTTGCTCAATTTGTTCGAAATTTCTTTGACGGGTATGTGTGTGGTTACCAGTGCCACACGCAAAGAACCTGACACAAGGATCATGAGTGCTTCTTTTGCACCAGACATCTCGGCAAGATACTCAGTGTGGCCAGGAAATTCAAAACCAGCTTTTGCAACATTTTCTTTTGAGAATGGTGCGGTCACAATGACGTCAATTTTGCCACTCGCTAAATCTTTCGTAGCGGCTTCCAAGGATAATAATGCATATTTGCCACCGTTGGCATTAGATTGCCCAGGCTCAACTTCAATGTCATCTTGCCAAACATTGACGACATTGATTTTTTTTGCTGAAATTTCGTCGGCAGACTTGCAAGTTTGGTAATTGAAATCTTGAAGGTTTAGGTGTTTTTTGTAAAACGACACAACTTTATTTGACCCGTAGATTACAGGAATCACGTCCGTAAGGATTCGGTTGTCTTTGAGTGCTTTGACTAAAACTTCAGGTCCAATTCCGTTGATGTCGCCAACAGTCAGCCCAACCTTAACGAGGGCTTTTTGAGAAACCTCTTTTTCTTTGTTATTAGTAACTTGTGGTTCTTTATCCATTAGTTGTGTAGGCTTTTAATGAAGTGATAAAGCAAACGAACACCAGCACCTGTGCCACCTTCACCTTTGTAGTTTTCTGGTGCATCGAGCCACGCGGGCCCTGCTATATCCATGTGGATGTATGGTGCTCTCACAAAATGCTCCAAAAATTTACCTGCGGATATCATGCCTGCGTTGGGCCCACCAATATTTTTAAGATCGGCAATTTTAGATTTCATGTGCTTTTTGTAGTCGTCCCAGAATGGGAAGCGCACCACGCGCTCATGCACAGCGCTGCCACTTGCCTCTAGTTTTTCAAAAACTTGGTCATGGGCATTGCCCATGATGATACTAGCCTCTGTGCCGATTGCCCTTAGAGCAGCACCTGTAAGCGTAGCTGCATCTATGACTAACTCAGGGTTGTATTTGTTTGAATAAGCCAATGCATCTGCTAAAATCATGCGACCTTCAGCATCTGTATTGAGTACTTCAACTGTAGTGCCGTCAAACATGGTAATGACATCACCTGGCGCATAAGCATTGCCACCCGGCCTGTTGTCTGTAGCCGGCAAAAGAGCAATTAAATGAACAGGCAATTTTTCTAAGGCAGCTAAATAAATGACCGCAGCCATTGTAGCCGCACCTGCCATGTCGCCTTTCATGGTGTCCATGCTGCCCGGAGTAGGCTTCAGGCTAAGGCCGCCAGTGTCATAAACAACGCCTTTTCCGACCAATACAATGGGTTGTTTGTTTTTGGCATTTTTTGGTTTGTATTCGGCAACCGTAAATGTCGGAGGATCAATAGAGCCTTTATTGACAGCTAACAAGCCTCCCATTTTTAGCGTTTCAATTTGGGTTTCTTCAAGAACTTGTACCTGAAAACCAGCCTCAGCACCAAGTTCAACCACTGCTTGTGCTAGCTGCTCAGCGTTGAGATGAGAAACGGGTGTATTGACTAGATCACGTGTTTTGAAAACTGCTTTTGCAATATTTGTAAGTTCTTGAATCTTATTTTTATCAAGTGTTTTGGGCACAACAACTTCAGCAAAAATTCCGGATTTTGGCTTGCTGAAATGAGCTAAAAATCTGTAGTTGGCAAGCAAAAGCCCTTCTACAAAAGCAAAGAGATCTTCAGCGGATCCATTTTCAATTTTTAGGCTAACTACTTCATCGTGCAGGTATTTTTCAACTTTGTCAGCCAAAATTCGGAGCGCCTCAGCATCTTGACCCGATTTAATTTCAAATTCAAAGTGTGATTTTGTTTTACTGTAATCGAAGTCTTTGTTGACTTCTGTATTTTCAACAAAACGAAGTAAAGCGGGCTGCTTGTGTTTGGATTGATGTGTAAGTGAGAGCATCTTTGTTTTTTTACAAAGTTAACAAGAAAGCGACTGCTAAATCGGTAAATCTTTGCGATGTTGTTCTAGAAATTTATCAATCAAACGAGGCAAAGGAAGTTCAGAGAGTTCTTGAAGTGAGTAGTGTATTTTTTCTTCCTTTTTTTCTCGCAAAGGAGCTAATACAAAGTAGGCTTCAATTTTTTGATGAGTGAGCACATGTTTGAATTTAGGAGATTTCCACAGGCCTTCAAAGTCGAGTAAATAAGCGAGTTGTTCATTTTCCGTAGGCAACTCTTGAAGAGGAAATTGATACAATCCTTCCCAAATGTCCCCTGCATTTCTTCGCTCAAATGCCAATCGATTTTGAGCATCAAATTCAAGATGATAAACAAAGTAGCGTTTGCGAACCTTGATCTTTTTTTCTTTGACTGGCAAAAGCTGAACCTTGTCTTCGGCACGTGCAACGCAAGAAAACTGCAAAGGGCAGTCCGGACATTTAGGAGCGACTGGTTTGCAATGAAGCGCACCAAACTCCATAATGGCCTGATTGTGCAGCGCAGGCAGTTTTTTATTGAGCACTTCTTCTGCTAATTTTTCAAAAGTTTTTTTCCCTTCCGTAGAATTAATGGCTAAGTCAATTCCAAAATAACGACTCAAAACTCTAAATACATTGCCGTCCAGAACAGCGTGCGGTAAGTCAAAGGCAAACGAAGCAATTGCAGCTGCGGTGTAGGGGCCAATTCCCTTTAGCTGAAGCAAGCCCTCGTATGAATTTGGAAATTTACCAGCGAATTCATGCGCAATGATTTGGGCTGTTCTATGCAAGTTACGACCTCGGCTATAATACCCTAATCCTTGCCAAAGATTCAAAACTTCTTGTTCTGTGGCACTTGCTAAGTGCTCGATAGTTGGAAATGCATGTACAAATTTCAAGAAATATGGCAGGCCTTGATCGACTCTTGTTTGTTGTAAAATTATCTCGCTAAGCCATATTTGATAAGGGTCCTTGGTGTGTCTCCAGGGGAGGTCACGCTTATGATTTTCATACCATTTGATCAATTCCTGACCGAGTACTTGCATAATATTTGAGAAAAATTCGTTGAAAATTACGCATATAATGTTTCTGTGAAGTATTTTTGCGCCGCAATTAATCATCTAATCAATTAATCAAAGAGATATGACAAAAGCGGATATCGTTGCAAATATTGCAGAAGAAACCGGATTGGAAAGAGCAGAGGCACTTCGTGCAGTAGAGGCTTTTATGAACAACATCAAAGCTTCTATGGCTGACGGAACGAATGTGTACTTACGTGGATTTGGAAGTTTCGTAGTGAAAGAACGCGCTCAAAAAACAGGTCGTAATATCTCAAAGAACACGACGATCATTATCCCGGCGCACAACATCCCTTCTTTCAAACCTTCTAAAACTTTCGTTGACGAAGTAAAGAACAAGGTTAAGGTGAAATAAGATTTCTTTTTTACTGAAATTTGTATTACCTTTGCACTCCCTTTGCGGGGGTGCATTTTTTTTGTAACAAAGTACTAAACATATAATATACTCATTATGCCAAGCGGTAAAAAAAGAAAAAGACACAAGATGGCGACGCACAAGCGTAAAAAAAGACTTAGAAAAAATCGCCACAAGAAGAAAAAATAATTTCTTCTTTCATATGTAAACGCATAGAGAGCTCATTGATTTTTCTTTGAGCTTTCATTGTTTCATCCTGTAAATAATTTCAAGTGAATTTAGAACTCGTTGTAGACGCACGTTCAAACGGCGTCTGGATAGCATTGCTGCGCGACGGGAAGTTAATTGAGTTGCACGAAGATCGTGGCAACACTGACTTCTCTGTAGGCGACATCTATTTAGGACGGGTACGACGCGTAGCAAACGGACTTAATGCTGCCTTTGTAGATGTTGGTTATGACAAAGATGCTTTCTTGCACTACCACGACCTAGGCCCTCAATACGTTTCTTTCTCTAAATATGTGAAAGATAGCGTTGCCGGAAAACAAAATGTAGCTGACCTTCAATACTTTAAGCTAGAAAAAGAAATCTCAAAAGAAGGTAAAGTATCGAATATACTTTCCTCATCTCAAGCCATCCTAGTTCAGGTTGCCAAAGAACCGATTTCTCAAAAAGGACCTCGCTTAAGCTCTGAAGTAACCCTTGCTGGACGTTACCTCGTACTCGTACCATTCTCAGATAAAATTTCTGTGAGTCAAAAAATCAAAGATCCTGCTGAAAAGGAACGTTTGAAAGAACTCATGGACCGCATCAAACCGAAAAACTTTGGTGTCATTATTCGAACGGTTGCAGAAAAAAAATCAACCGCTGACCTTGAAGCAGATCTTTCGAATCTGCTCGAAAAATGGCGCACCCTCCATGCAAATCTTAAAGGGGCTCAACCCCCAAGACGCGTGCTCGGAGAACTCAACACAACCAATTCCATTCTTCGCGATTTGTTGAATGGTAATTTTACCAATATTCATGTCAATGACGAAACAATGGCAATCCAAATGAAGGATTACATTGCTGAAATTGCTCCTGGGCGTGAAAAAATTGTCCGTAACTACGATAACAAGATTGCTATTTTTGAACGCTTCGGCATCAACAAGCAAATCAAAACCCTTTTTGGTAAAAAAGTACCATTAGCAAGTGGAGGTTATCTCATCATCGAGCATACTGAAGCAATGCACGTCATTGATGTCAATAGTGGAAACCGCAAAGGCGCTGACGGCCAAGAATCAAATGCACTTGCCACTAACATTGAGGCTGCTGAAGAAGTAGCACGTGTGCTTCAATTACGCGACATGGGAGGGATTATTTGTGTCGATTTTATCGACATGCATGACCGCGAGAACAACAAAATTCTCTATGATAAAATGAAGGAGTTCATGAAATCAGACCGTGCCAAACACAACATGATTCCACCTTCAAAATTTGGCATCATCGAGATCACTCGCCAACGTGTCAGACCAGAAACCGACATTCAAACGGCCGAAACCTGCCCAACTTGTAATGGAAGCGGTGAAGTCCAAGCCAGTATTTTGTTTGCCGAGGAGATTGAAAACAACCTTGATTATTTGCTCAATGACCGCAAAGAAAAAGGGGTGTCACTTTTAGTACATCCATACCTAGAGGCTTTCTTTAAGAAAGGGCTCATTAGCAAACAACTCCGTTGGTTTTTCAAATACAAAACATGGATTCCAGTACGTGGTGTAACCGCTCACCATTTACTCCAATACACTTTTGTTGATAAAGCCAACAACGAAATACCACTGTAATGACAGCGCCTCGCGCTTATGACCTTGCACAAATGCTTCAGAAATCTGAGGCATTTTGTGCTTATCAGGAGCGCAGTAGTTTCGAAGTTTTAGAAAAACTCAAACGACTCGGCGCCCAAGAAGGCGAAATAATTCAGATCCTCAATTCACTTATCGAAAATAAGTTTTTAGATGATGAGCGTTTTGCAAAGGCTTATGCAGTTGGCAAGCTACGCATCAAACATTGGGGTGTCAACAAGATCAAGCAGGGGCTACAACTCAAACGCATTGACCGCCAGGTTATTCTTGAGGCCATTCAAAACATGTATAACGAAGAAAATTACTTTGGCATACTACAAGACATAGCAGCCAGGAAATGGCAAGAACTCCATAAAGAAAAAGACCCCTGGATACGCAAGCAAAAGCTATTTCGCTTCTTGGCATCCAGGGGTTTTAATTTCGACGAATTTTCAGACCTGAAATTCGATTAACTTTTAGTTTGGATGAATCAATTGGTTGGCACCGCCGATCCAGTTATTAGGTCCACCTGCCTCGTAACCTTTTGAACCTAGAGGTGCTAGATTCATTGTGCCATCACTCATTTTATCGGGCTTCACAAACCAACATGTAGGATATCCACGTACGCCAAATTGCTGTTGTAAATTGCGGTTTTGGGTTTTGATGGCTTCGGTTTGTGGTTTCGAACGCGGGAAATCAAGTTCAACGAGAATTACGTTTTCACGTGCCCACTTTTCAAATTCAGGCGTTTTAAATACTTCATTTTGCAGGCGATGACACCAACCACACCAGTCAGATCCGGTAAAAAACAACATCATAGGTTTGTTTTCTTTTTTCGAAATTTCTGTTGCTTGATTGATATCGGTGTACCAAATCATGGTGGCCTTCTGAGCAAAGCTCAATTGACCAACCAATAAAAGTGTAAATAGGGCAATTGCTTTCATGTATTTTTTTTCTAAAGTTAAGGATATTGTCCACATTGACAAAAACCGTGCAAAACATCATTTGGTAGCTTGAAAAAAAAATAACCCTATATTCGTTTCAAATTACTACCTATGAAACTACAACTACTAGTCACTTTTTTAGTGCTTAATAGCCTCATTTTTGCCCAATTACCTACGCAAACAGTCAGGGGTTCTGTCTTTGATAGTGAGACACAATATCCGCTGAGCGGTGCCAAATTATTGATCGAAATTGACGGACAAAAATATATGGCCGGCTCAACAGCAGATGGCAGTTTTAACATAGCAAAAGTCCCAGTTGGCAAACATCAATTGGTCGCAAGCGCGGCTTTTTACGACGCGAAAACTTTAACCATAGAGGTAACTTCAGGAAGAGAACTTGTACTTCAAATTCCATTGCAGGAAAAAATATCTGAACAGCAAGCGGTTCGCGTAGTTGGGCGCAAACAAGGAGAAGTACTCAATGAGATGGCAGTTCTTTCTGCTCAACAATTTAGCGTTGAGCAAACCAACCGTTATCCAGGTTCTCGTATGGACCCCGCTCGTATGGCTTCAAATTTTGCCGGTGTAAATGGCGCAGACGACTCCAGAAATGATATCGTGGTAAGAGGTAACTCTCCACTTGGGGTCATTTATCGCGTAGAAGGCATTGATATTCCTAACCCGAATCACTTTGCAATTTCTGGTACATCTGGCGGGCCAGTTTCTCTTTTGAACAATAAAATTTTAGGCAATTCTGATTTTTTCATGAGTGCTTTCCCTGCAGAATATGGCAATAGTCTTTCTGGTGTATTCGACCTCAAATTGCGCAGTGGTAATAATAATCAGCACGAGTTTACTGGCCAATTTGGCTTGCTTGGTACAGAATTTTTGGCGGAAGGTCCGCTCAGTAAAAACAGCAAGTCGAGTTATTTGGTCATGGGTCGTTACTCAACATTGACTATTTTTCAAAAACTCAATATAAACCTCGGGACAGATGCCATTCCAAAGTATTATGATGGTGCATTCAAGTTCAATTGGATCTTGAAAAATGGCGGACAACTCGCTTTGTTTGGAATGGGAGGAAGTTCAGACATTGCCATCAAAATTTCAGATTTCAAAGAATACACAGAAGATTTATATGGTGAAGGAGATCGCGACCAATATTTCGGAACCAGCATGATCACCTCTGGTTTGAATTTCAAAAAGAGTCTCAATGAAAAAACTTTCATTTCATCGACATTGGCCTACAGTCAAGAAATGCAAAGAACCAACCACAATTATTTAAAAAACCGAAGAATTGATACGCTTACTAATGAAATCATTTACGATTCGTTGTATGCAATGATGGCTTACAAGTTCAAAGTTCAAAAATTGAGTGGCTATACGGCAATTAACCACAAATTCAATAAGCAACACTTATTAAAAGCTGGTCTGAGTTTTGACCTGATTTCCATGAATTTCTTGGATTCTTGTTTGTATAACCTCGATATTCCAGATAATTACGAATTGCGCTGGGACTACAAAGGTTCAGCGGCCATTATTCAGCCGTTTGTTCAGTGGAAATGGCGTGTTTCTGATCATATGGATGTAACCGCCGGGATTCACGCCCAATACTTCACACTTACAAATAGTATTAGTCCTTTCGAACCACGTGTGGGTTGGAAATACCGCATGGATAACGGCCAAGCAATTTTTGCTGGTGGAGGTATGCACAGTATGATTCAGCCTTATTATACATACGCATATAAAGTGCTGCCGGGTGTTCCTAATCCAAATAGCAACATCAATATGGATTTCTCTAGAAGTGCGCATTCAGGTATTGGATATGAGAAGTCTTTCAACCAAGGTTTCAATATTAAAACAGAAGCCTATTATCAGTATTTATATAACATCCCGGTTACAGTGGCACCATCTTCTTTCTCTATGATCAATGTAGGAAGTGGTTTCTCAAGACTCTTCGTGGATCAACTTCAAAATACAGGAGACGGCTATAACTATGGTTTAGAACTCACGGTTCAAAAGTATTTTGATAAAACGTTTTTCTTCCTTTTCTCTGGAACAGTTTACGATTCAAAATACCGCGGCAGTGATGGTATTTTGCGCAATACGTCCTACAACGGAAACTACGTTGTGAATTTATTAGGAGGAAAAGAATTCAAAGTTGGAGAGCGCAGCGTGATCGGAATTGGTGGAAAAGTTACTGCGGCAGGCGGCAAACGTTATGGTTTAGTTGACATTGCCACCACGAATAGCATGAAAGAAATCATTTTCCAAGATTCAATGTTCAATGACTTGCAATTCCGCGATTATTTCCGTGCCGACCTCAAAATTTCTTGGCGTAAAAATGCCGATCGCGTTACGCATGAGTTCGGTCTTGATTTGGTCAATATTTTGGGAACAAAAAATCTTTTAACACTTGCTTATCGTCCGCCGTTAACAACTCAAGATTTTATCAATCAACAGAACGGTACTTTCTTACCATACTCGGAAAAAACGCAACTAGGCTTTTTCCCAATTTTCTATTATAAAATTGACTTTAAAGCCACAAAAAGATAGGGCCTAGAACTTAAATTACTATTAACTTTGCGTTTTAATTCAAAGCGCAATGAAAGGAATTTTAAGTTATCAGTTAGTAGATCCGCAACTTCCTAATAGTGAGGAGGGTTGGTTTGTTGAAAATGAGCACGGTGCTTACAAAATCAACGATCTTTCAATTAAAAAAATAGTGAGCGGTCGCTATGCTGTGAGTGAAGGTTCTGAGGTTGTTTTTGAATTAGAACCCAATTGTAAGGTCAGTGGCCAAACCACTGTAAAACATGCGGTGGTTGCAAAATTGCATTTGGAAGAAGAGAACCCAACGAAAATCTTTTTGATCGATATAGATGGCACTATCTGTGACGATATCAAAAACGAAGAGAGCGAATTATACCCAAGTGCCAAAGTTTTCCCAAATTCTAGGGAAGTAATTAACAATTGGTATTATGAAGGTAATATCATTACTTTCTTTACTGCGCGTGAGGCCAAGGACCGCGAAGTCACTGAAAGGTGGCTAAATGAAAACGGCTTTTTGTATCACGGTTTGGTCATGGACAAACCGCGAATCAAAGATGGGCAAGAATATGTCTGGATTGACAACCGCAAAGTACGTGCCGTTACTTACATGGGCACATGGTCTGAACTGACTGAAGTCGATGCAAAAATCAAGGTTTTTGCCTAAGATACTTTCAACTTGAAAGCCAAAGAGCTCGGCTTACTCATAGACAAACAAGCTTACTCCGAGAGTAGCAGTATTTTGCATTTTTATACCCAGGAAAAAGGCTATCAAACATTTATTTTTAAAGGAGGTCTCAAAAAAAGAAAGGCCTTGAACCAGTTGGGCCTCTATGAGCTCAGCTATTTTAAAAGACCAGAATCAGATCTTGGCATTATTCATCAACTCGATTTTGCCTGGACAGCATTTCAAATTTACGCTAAACCACAAAAAGTATTATTGGTTTTCTTTTTGGCTGATATTCTGAAGCAAACACTCAGACATCAAGGCCCTGACCCCTTACTTTTTGATTTTTTACGAGGTCAAATTATCTTACTCGAGACCAACCCAAATGACAAACAGTTCCCGACTTCTTTTCTAGCACAATTTTTAATGACCATGGGATATGCCCCCTTGTTAGAGCACGATGAACCAAAAAGCTTTGATTTGAAAAAAGGAGTTTTTGATCATACGCCAGTTGAATCACTAGATAGCATTGACAAACCTGACATGGTAAGCTTTTTAAAAGCTCAATTTTGGCCCGATCCAACCGATCATTTTACAAATGAACAATACAACGAGGGCTTGAAAATTTTGGTTAAATATGCAGAATTGCACATTGCTGGTTTCCGACTAGATAAAACCATGGAAATACTCCGAGAAACCTTATATCATTAACGTTTTTTTGCAAAGAAGTCTTTGAGTAATTGGCTGCATTCTGCTTCCATAATGCCATTTTCAACAAGTGTGCCCGGATGATACAATTGTGCACCTGTTGCGCTGGCTCCTCTTTTGGTGTCACGAGCTGCAAAAACTATTTTGTCAATCTGAGACCAGTATAAAGCTCCGGCACACATGCAGCAAGGTTCAAGGGTAACATAAAGCGTACATTCTTTGAGGTACTTAGCTCCTAAATATTGAGCTGCAGCGGTAATGGCTTGAATTTCGGCATGAGCTGTAACGTCGGTGAGCTGTTCCGTTAAGTTGTGTCCTCGGGCAATAATTTGGTTCTTGCAAACTATTACGGCACCAACTGGCACTTCATCGGCATCAAAAGCTTTTTGTGCTTCTAAAAAAGCCTGCTTCATAAAATATTCATCGTTGAACGGACTCAGCATGGCACAAGATTACAAACTTTCTATTAATTTTCCGTCATGAATTTACTGGACCTCTTTTTATTTGCGCCACTCGTATATGGGGCATACAAAGGTTACAAGCGCGGCTTGATCATGTCGCTCTTTATGTTGTTGGCTATTGTGGTCGGTTTGTACGCGGCTTTTCAACTCAATGATGTTCTGGTAGATTTCGGCATGAAGACACTTCATTGGGAAAAAACCACGCTTGTCCCGACCTGTTTTATCATTTTATTCTTAGGCATTGGTGCCGGGGTATATTTTGGCGGAAAGCTCTTAGAAACAGCCCTCAAAGTGGTGAAGCTCTCCATTCTCAATAATTTGGCAGGGGCCTTACTAGGAATTTTGCAATGGATTTTTTTAATTGCGACACTTTTAGTTTTTGCCCTGTCATTAGATAAGAAGCAAACGTTGATTACTGCACAAAAAAGAGAACAGTCTGTGGCCATACCGTTTTACACGCAATTTTTAAAATTGGGTCTGCCGCGCGTTTCTGATGCTTATTTATTTGAATCTTATCTCCAACAAATTCCTTCACTTCCTGAATCAAATTCGAAATGACTTCTCTGAAAATATTGCTGTTTTCTTTGTTTATCTTGAGCATCGAGATGTCTTTCGCTCAAAGTTTATCGGCATCAATGAACATCTGCACTGATGATTTTTATAAACTTGATCGAAAAGAGAAGACGATAAAATCAGGCACCTATTTTGGTTTACAAAGTGGGCGATTTTATGTCCTTGAATATGGTTGGGAACTACAACGCAAGAAAAAAAATGGTTTTCTAAACTCGAATACAACTGCCATCTTTCATGGTTTCAATGCCACATATGATCTTTCTAGGCTTAATCCAGTAATAGGTTACGATTTAGGAGTTTGGCGTCGAACAGGTAATTTTGATTTTACCTATGGTCTTAGTGCGGCAGTGCGAACAGACCTGCATCAACTCAGGTTTGGCATTTGCCCAAGTATTGGTATAAAAGTTTGGCAGCTCCATGTACAAACAGGCATGTATCTATTGGCCCCTTTTTATTCGTTGAACGACACCTTTAACAGCAACACTTTTTTCATTTCTGCTCGGTTTTTATTGGTGAAGAACAAACGCGAACGCCCGGCTAGTCAGGAGCGTCGCACCTGATTTTTTTAAGTGCGCAGTTTTCTGTAAATTTCGGTGAATTATATCGAAATGAAACAATATTACCTAGCGGCTATTTTCTGCTTTACCGGATTGCTTATTTGGGCTCAGGCACCTGTTGTGAGCATCACTGCAAGTAATACACAAGTTTGTCAGGGCAATACGCTAAGCTTAACGGCAAATACCAATCAACCGAACTCTACATTTTTGTGGTCCAATGGTGCTACATCGAGCTCCATTTTTGTGACGCCAACGTTAAGTACGACTTATACCTGTATTGTAACTGCAAACGGACAATCGTCAACTGCAAGTCAGGCTATTACAGTATTGTCCAACCCAACCGCCAATGCTGGAGCTGACTTCACCAAGACTTGTGTGAGCAATGCTAACGGAGCATTTATCGGCATGACTGCCCAGCCGGGCGTTACTTATAGTTGGACACCTACGGCCGGGCTAAGTTCAAGTACAGCAGCAAATCCAACGGCAAATCCAACTGCAACCACTACATATACCTTAACGGCGACTCAAACGCAGTCAGGTTGTGTATCCACAGATGCAGTTTTAGTAACGGTAAATCAGCAAACGCCAACAGCCGACGCAGGTTTAGATGGCGAAAAGACCTGCGTTCAAAATAGCACAGGCGTTCAAATTGGGGCCTTACCTCAAACAGGCCAAACCTACAGCTGGACGCCAAATACAGGTCTAAGTGCCAGTGGGGTTGCCAACCCGATTGCCAATCCGAGCACTACTACCAACTATACTTTAACCGTTACCAATACGTCCACTGGCTGTACAGCAACAGATCAAGTATTGGTCAGTGTAAATACGACTTTACCAACCGCCAATGCGGGTCTAGATTTTACCAAGACATGTGTTCTTAACATCAATGGTTTAGCTATTGGTCAAACTGCTGTTAGCGGAGTGACTTACAGTTGGAGCCCAAGTTTAGGTCTCAGCAATCCAGGGGTGTCAAATCCTACAGCAAACCCGAGCACTACCACCACCTACACCTTAACAGCAACGCAAGCCAACAACGGTTGTGTCGCTACTGATCAAATTTTAGTAACGGTGAACCAGCAGGTTCCGGTATCAAATGCAGGAGTAGATTTATTGAAGACCTGTACACAAAATGCATCGGGAGCTACTTTAGGTTCGGCTGCGCAAAGCGGCGTCACATACAGCTGGAGTCCAAGTAGTGGTCTCAGCACAAGCACAAGCAGTACCCCGTTTGCCAACCCAGCTCAAACAACAACCTATACGGTAACAGCCACCCAAACCTCATCGGGTTGTACGTCCACTGACCAAATGACTTTTGAGGTGAATGTATCGGTTCCGGTAGCCAATGCTGGAGTAGACTTTAGCAAGACCTGTTTGCAAAACCCAAATGGTTTACAAATCGGAAGCAGCCCGGTGGCTGGCTACAGCTACAACTGGTTCCCAACACTTGGCTTATCGAGTGCCACAACTTCAAACCCGATAGCCAACCCAACACAAAGCACCTCTTACTTACTGACCGTTACCGACCAAATATCTGGTTGTACTGCCACAGACCAAGTAGCAGTCACGGTAAATACTACTGCGCCAACCGCCAATGCTGGAGCTGACTTCACCAAGACTTGTGTGAGCAATGTGAATGGTTTACTCATCGGTGCAGGCACAACAGCAGGCCTTTCTTACAGTTGGTCTCCTGCAACGGGTTTATCTGCTAGCAATATTGCCAACCCAATTGCTAACCCTAGCATTACAACTACCTATACCTTAACTGTTAACAACCCTGCAACAGGATGCACAGGTACAGATTTGGTACTTGTAACAGTAAATCAAACGGCTCCACTTGCTCAAGCAGGCCCTGACTTTCTGAAAAATTGTTATCAAAATTATACAGGTAGTGTTATTGGCATGACACCGGTTACCGGGAATGCTTACCAATGGAGCCCGATTGCTGGGCTCAATTACGCCACTGCAGCTAATCCGATTGCAAATCCAGCAATCACAACAACCTATACACTCACCGTAACAAATATCAGTAATGGTTGCGTGGCCACAGATCAAATTATAGTCACTGTTGATGTAGCTGCACCGGCTGCAAATGCCGGAAATGATTTTTCTAAGAATTGTTTTGGCAATACTTCTGGCGCCAATATTGGCATGAATCCGGCACCTGGAATCACCTATACATGGGTGCCAGTAGCTGGTTTGGGCAGTCCGAATTCGGCCACGACATGGGCCAATCCTACACAGACTACAACTTACACTTTGACGGCACTTAACCCAATCAATGGTTGCCAAACAACAGATCAAGTTTTGGTAAATGTCAACCTCACTACGCCATTTGCCAATGCAGGCCCAGACAAACTTAAAAATTGTAGCATCAATACCAATGGCGCATTCATCGGAAGCTTGCCTCAGCCCCAAACCAATTATTCTTGGTCGCCAACTACGGCACTAACTACACCAAACGCTTCACAGACTTGGGCTAATCCTTCACAATCGATGTGGTATGTTGTTACCGCAACTAATTGGGAAAGTGGTTGTTCGGATATAGATTCTGTGTATTTTGAAGTCAATATAGTAGCTCCCATTATTGAGGCAGGCTTGAATCAGAGTGTTTGTTTAGGAGATTCTATTTTGGTTTCAGCCACCTACCCTGCTGGGACGCAGATGAGCTGGAATAATGGCGTTCAGAATAATCAGTTTTTTATCCCTACAGTTTCACAGTACTATACACTGACTGTTGTCGGCATCAATGGTTGTCAGAGTCAAGATTCCCTTTTTGTACAGGTCAATCCTTTACCAGGAATTTACGGTGGCCCAGACATAGAAATATGTGCGGGTCAAAGCGTAACCCTGGCGGGTTCTTTCGGAACCATTTACTACTGGAGCGGAGGCGTTCAAAATGGTGTTCCATTTATCCCAACTTCTTCAGGAGCATATACTGTTAATGGAATCGACATCAATGGTTGTCAGAACAATGATTTAGTGATGGTAACAGTTCATGCCAATCCTATCGTAAGTGCCGGTATTGACCCGGCTATTTGCCTTGGCGATTCAGTATTACTAGCGGCCACCGGTGCGCTCAACTATACGTGGTCAAATGGAATGGCCAATGGGTCGTACATTACGCCAAATTTCAATACTTTACTGGAGGTCACTGGTACCAATCAGTTTGGTTGCACTGGTTCAGATTTATTAGATATAACAGTAAATCAACCTACAAATTCTACAATCAATGTGGTGTTTCAAGGTCCATATACGCTGAATGGCATTACTTATAACGTGAGCGGAACCTATACACAAGTTATTCCGAATGTGGCGGGTTGTGATAGTACCATTACCTTGAACTACGAGTTGGTTGATGTTGGTGTCAACGAACTCAATTTATATCAAATGGTAGTGTATCCGAATCCATTTGGCGAACAAATTTGGATGCAATACAGTGAAGCACTCATTGGCGAGCTATTGCTTATCCAAGATTTAAGCGGAAGAGTGATTGAGCGCCTTGAATTGAGTGCTGACTTAAAAATGAAACTCGAACTAGGAGCGCTTCCGTCAGGTACTTATTTGATTAGCACCGCAAAAACGCTCCCGGTTAAGGTCGTTAAATTATAAGTCAAACTTGATGCCTTGTGCAAGTGGCAAGGAATCAGAGTAGTTGATGGTATTGGTCTGACGACGCATATAAACTTTCCATGCATCAGATCCAGATTCGCGGCCGCCTCCGGTTTCTTTTTCTCCACCAAAAGCGCCACCAATTTCAGCACCAGAGGTTCCGATATTGACATTCGCAATACCGCAGTCTGAACCTGCAGCACTCAAGAATGCTTCTGATTCTTTGAGTTCGTTGGTCATGATAGCCGACGATAATCCTTGAGGAACTCCGTTTTGAAGTGCAATGGCATTTTCTACACCACCGCTGTATTTCATGATATATAAAATAGGAGCGAAGGTCTCGTGCTGTACAATAGCAAAATGATTTTCAGCTTCAATGATACATGGCTTCACGTAGCAACCTGACTCGTAACCCGAACCAGCGAGCACACCACCTTCGACCAAAACTTTGCCGCCCTCTTTTTGAGCAGCTTCAATGGCGTTGAGGTAATTGTAAACCGCATCTTGGTCAATAAGTGGCCCAACGTGGTTGTTTTGATCCAATGGATTACCAATGCGCAACTGCTTATAGGCCGCTGCTAGCGCATCTTTTACTTTGTCGTAGATAGATTCATGAATGATCAAGCGGCGTGTGGAAGTACAACGTTGACCAGCAGTACCAACTGCACCAAATACAGCACCTGGCACTACCATTTTAAGATCGGCAGAAGGTGTAATGATGATGGCATTGTTGCCTCCTAACTCCAGTAACGAACGGCCTAATCGTTGCCCTACTGCTGCCCCAACAGATTTACCCATGCGCGTAGATCCTGTTGCAGATACTAGTGGCACACGGCTGTCGTTGGCCATGAGTTTTCCGATTTCTCCGTCGCCGATGACAAGCCCAGAAACACCTTCAGGCACCCCATTGGCTGCAAAAACTTCTTGTGTAATGTGCTGACAAGCAATGGCTGTTAAAGGTGTTTTCTCTGAAGGTTTCCAAACGCAAACATCGCCACAAACCCAAGCAAGGGCTGTGTTCCAGTTCCAAACAGCAACCGGAAAGTTAAATGCTGAAATGATACCCACTACGCCAAGTGGATGGTATTGCTCGTACATGCGGTGACCAGGGCGCTCGGAGTGCATGGTGAGGCCATAAAGCTGACGTGAAAGCCCAACAGCAAAATCACAGATGTCGATCATTTCTTGAACTTCGCCCAAACCTTCTTGCAAAGATTTACCCATTTCATAAGAGACGAGTTTACCTAGAGGTTCTTTGTAAAAGCGAATGCGCTCGGCTAATTGTCTAATGACCTCTCCTCTTTTGGGTGCTGGTACTTTTCTCCATTCGATAAAAGCACTTTGGGCTTTTTCAATGACTTGATTGTATTGGGCTTCTGTTGCCATATTGACATGGGCAATAACTTGGGCATCTACAGGAGATACTGAAGCAATTTTTGCACCAGTTGAGGCAATCCAATTAGCGCCTGTTGAAGCACCTTGATTATTTTCTTGAATACCGAGTTGATTAAGAATTTCTTTGATTTCAGCTTGAAGTGACATATGTGTTGATTTGTTGGCAAAGGTAGGGAATTTTTATTGTGTAACTTTGTAACATGAATGACCTTTCACAAGATCCAATTTGTGCGCTAGCAACTGCCAACGGCATTGGGGCTATTGCCGTCATTCGGGTTTCCGGAAAAAATACAAAGCAACTGGTTTCCAAGGCTTTTTCGAAAGATTTATATAATTTACCAAGTCATTCTGTGCATCTGGGCTGGATGCTTTCAGCTTCTGGCGAACGCCTAGATGAAGTACTTGCTACCCTATTTGATCACGGAAAAAGTTTCACCGGAGAAGAAAGTGTTGAATTGGCATGCCATGGCTCGCCTTACATTCAGCAATTGCTTTTACAACGATTGGTTGAAGTGGGCTGCCGCTTGGCTGAACCTGGTGAATTTACCAAACGCGCATTTTTAAATGGCCGCCTGGATCTTTCTCAGGCCGAAGCAGTTGCAGACCTCATAGCAGCCCAATCAAAACAAGCTCACCAGGTAGCGCTTTCACAATTAAGAGGTCGGTTTTCTTCAGAACTGCAACAACTTCGTGAACAACTCATCAATTTTGCTGCGCTCATTGAACTAGAACTCGATTTTGCAGAAGAGGACGTCGAATTTGCCGATCGCAGTGCTTTGCAAAAGCTTGTTGCGCAAGTTCTACAAATGGTACAGCGTTTGGCCGCTTCTTTTGAATTAGGTAATGCCATTAAAAATGGAGTTCCTGTTGCCATTGTGGGCGCACCTAACACAGGTAAAAGCACCTTGCTCAATCAACTTTTAGGCGAAGAACGCGCTATCGTATCCAATATTGCAGGCACTACCCGAGATGTCATCGAGGAGGTCATGAATATTGATGGGATTCAGTTTAGACTGATAGATACCGCAGGCATCCGGGAAACCACAGAAACTATTGAGGCACTTGGCATTGAACGCTCCCAACAAAAAATTGAGCAAGCCAAAATCGTGCTTTGCCTCGCTGATTCTGCGGACGCGCACAATCTCCAAGAAACCAAAAGTTGGGTACAGTCTTTAAAAAATCTTCATCCAGATAAGCATGTTTTATTGGTCCAAAACAAAGCCGACCTCGAAACTGCCATTTCTCCCAACAGCATTACCGAAATTGATCTACAAATAAGTGCACTCAATGGCGAGGGTATCACTGAGCTTAAAAATGCGTTAGTCCAACTCATGCTCGGCGATTTCAGCATCCAAGACGAAACCATCGTTTCAAACGCCCGCCACCATGCCGCCTTACAACTCACCGCAGCTGCTCTTACCCGAGCTCAGGCAGGCCTACAAGGCCACACCACCGCTGACTTCATTGCTATGGACATCCGCGAAGCCATGCGCCAACTCGGCCAAATTACTGGCCAAATAGACATCGATACAGACATCCTCGGCACCATCTTCTCGAAGTTTTGTATCGGCAAATAATTCCCTACCTTCGTAGCCTAAATTTTAGTGTTATGAAACTGCGTTTTGTCGCCATTTTTTGCCTTACAATTTTATCGTTAAAGCCTGTCTTTGCAGAGGAAGGCATGCTCATTCCTTCACTTATTGCCGCATTTGAAAACGACATGAAAGCCAAGGGCATGAAACTGAGTGCAGCTGATATTTATAGTGTGAACAGCACAAGTATCAAAGATGCTATTTTTCAGTTTGGCGGAGGTTGTACGGCAGAGTTGGTTTCAGACAAAGGGCTTTTGCTAACCAATCATCATTGTGGTTATGGGCAAATTCAAGCTCATAGCTCGCTGGAACACGATTATTTAAAGAATGGTTTTTGGGCAAAAAGTTTAGCAGAGGAATTGCCAAATCCAGGTCTGACAGCAACCCGAATTGTTCGTATTGAAGATGTAACTGCTGCTGTTTTAGCAGGGTCGAGTTCAAAAGCAGATCAGGCTATCATTGCAGCCAATATTAAAAAATTAGTGGCAGCAGCCATTGCCGGCACACATTATGAAGCAGAAATCAAGCCGTTTAATTATGGCAATGACTACTATTTAATGGTAAAAGAAACATTTACCGATGTGCGTTTCGTAGGTACGCCGCCCAATTCTATCGGGAAATTTGGTGGTGACACTGACAACTGGGTTTGGCCGCGCCATACGGGTGATTTTTCAGTTTTCAGAATTTATGCAGGCAAAGACAACAAGCCAGCTGCATATTCTCAAGACAACCAACCGTACAAGCCCTTACATTATTTACCCATTTCATTCCAAGACCGCAAAGAAGGCGACTTCACGATGGTCTATGGTTTTCCAGGGACAACAGAACAGCACGTAGTTTCGGAATACCTCAAGTTTATCATTGAAAAAGAGCGCCCCGCGCGTATAGAAATGCGCAATCAATCGTTGGCAGTAATTGATGCCGGCATGAAAGCATCTGACCTCACTCGAATTCAGTACTCAGCAAAGCAAGCAAGTATTGCCAATGCCTGGAAAAAATGGATTGGCCAGGTTGAAGGCCTCCAAAATTTAGATGCCGTTCAAGTCAAGCTAGACTACGAAGCAAAATATAAAACAATGGCTGTTAGCAAGCCAGAATGGGCCAAATACGCGGTGGCATTGCAAACGCTTAATGGGCTCATGGCCGAAGGAACGAAGACAGAATACAACTATGCCATAGGTGTCGAATATTTTTCGGTGGGTCCGGAATATTTTAAAATGGTTCGAGGCTTGGAGGATTTACTTGCCAATTATCAAAAATATGAGGCAAACAATGAGTTGACTGCTGCAATTGCCAAGGTGCAAACCAGTGCAGACGGCTTTTTTAAAAATTACGATGCAAAGTTTGACGCCCAAATTTTTATAGCCTTGACAAAATTGTATTTGAGCTATTCTCAACAAGAATTAAAAGGAACTACAGTCGAGGAACTCACCGATGCAATTTACACTAAGTCTATCTTTACGGATGCCGATCGTATGAAAGCGTTTTTAGCTGGTTTTGGGGCAAAATCGATTAAAAAATTGCAAAAAGACCCTGGTTTTGTTCATTTTTATCAATTTTTTACGCCTTTTAGAAATGAGGTGGTGCCGGCCTACAAGAATTTCCAGGTTGAGGTCAATAAATGGATGCAAGTATATGTGGAGGGTAAATATGTAATGTTCCCGCTCAATAAGCATTGGCCGGATGCCAATTCAACTTTGCGCATTACCTATGGGCAACTCGAAGGCTCTGCACCAACAGACGGCATGCGCTACACTGAGCACACTACTTTGGATGGCATTGTTGCCAAATACAACACTGGAAATCCGGATTTTGAACTGTTGCCGCGCATGCTAGAATTGCACGCCGCCAAAAACTACGGCCCATATGCACAAGGAAACGAACTTTGGGTTTGTTTTACAGGTTCCAACCATACAACCGGCGGCAATTCGGGCTCTCCGGTGCTCGACGAAAATGGTTATCTCATGGGGCTCAATTTTGACCGCAGTTGGGAGAGCACCATGAGCGACTACCTCTTTGACCCAAATCGTTGTAGAAACATTGTAGTCGATATTCGCTATGTCCTTTGGGTGATGGATATTTACGCAGGCGCGAAACACTTGGTCGATGAAATGACCTTAATGAAAGAATAAATCTATATTTGCTTTTTATTTCAATTTTTATTGCTCAACAATGAGGAACCTTTTCATAATTTTTGCACTTTTTGTAACAACGTTTAGTGCCAATGCTACAAAAGATCGAATTCAATATTCAAAGAAAATCGAAGGTTTTCTTGTTGATTATAAGACTAAAGCTGAAGTAGAAGACGTTGAAGTCCAGCTTACCTCATTGGTCACAGGAAAAGTTTACACTTCAGAAACAGACGAAAACGGTAAGTTTACCTTTCGCAATGTACCAATTGGTAAATCAAAATTAAGTCTCATTGACAAAGATTACCGTGCCACGACACTAAAAGTATTTGAGACCAATGCTAAAGAACACAAAATACACTATACCTT
>JBJTCG010000043.1:0-3744 GCA_046091725.1 Flavobacteriales bacterium
GGTCTTGATACGCAGAGGCAAAAGCAAATTGACAACAGGGTAGAGCCTCCGGAATTTCCCCTAAAATAGGAGCTAGATCGATTGATCTGCACGTTGCTTATAATATGGCTGTAACGCTGGGTCAAAACCCCTCAATAATTCAAGATCATTCCATTTTGACCTTTTATACTCATCAAATCGTATTTGGTTACCTTTTTGAGCATCTTTTCCACTCTGAGATTCCCTTTTTTCTTCGAAGCCTCGTTGCATCATGGCTTTCTCGCTTTCAAGCAATCGTGTCATGATCTCTTTTTGCCTTTGTATTGTTTGTTGATCTACTCTTTTTAACAATAAATCTTTTTCCTGTTCTTCCAATTCTTTAATGAGTGGATTCAATTGATTGCCTAGGCCTTTACCTTCTTTGTTCAACTCTTGTCTTAGTTGTTCTAGGCGTTGTCTGATTGCTGTTTGTTCGGCAGCCATTTTTGCCAATTCTTTATTTCCAAGACCCATGAGTCCTTGCCCGGACTTACCATCTTTACCTGGAGTTGACCCTGGTTGTTGACCTGGTTGCTTACCGCCAGGTTGGGCTCCCTTTTGCATCTGCTCAAGTTGTTTTTTGAGCATTTCTTTCATGTCTCCAGGATTCATTGATTGACCAGACTTTGGCCTTCCTTTTCCTGGGTTATCACAACTGCCGCTTCCATCCATTTCCCCGCTCATTTCTTGCTGCATGCTTTGTAATGCTTCATTGAGTAATAATGCCAAATTATTATAAGAAGTCATGGCTAATTGTTGGTGTTTCTCTATTTCTTTCTTTTGGTGATCATCAATAGCTTCTATTGTTAAGCTTTGGTGATGAGCAATTGCATTGAGCTCTGCATCAATAAATGTTGCAATTTTAGGCTGGCGTTTTGCCAATGCTATTAAACTGTCTTTGATAATTTTTGTGTCGTCGATGATGCGTTGTTGTCTTCTTCCTAATTTTCTATAAATAGGATCTTTGGTACTCACTTTTGTAAATCTACTTTGAACATATTCTTGGTCAAAACTAAGCGTTAGTAATCCTTCAAGAATGGCTCTCAATGATTCCATGTCTTCTTCTTGCTGCTTTTTATTTGACTGTTGTTGCTTGGCATTGAGTTGTGCAGCCATTGATTGCATTCCGGCAGCAGCTTGTTTTTGATTTTCACTCGCCTTTTTATTTTTTCCTTCAGAGATTTCTTGTGTCGCCTCTTTTAAATCTTGCTCTACTTGCTGCTGAAGTTCATCCATGACATCTAAATCTAGTGGTCTTTCAAGCGCTTTATTTAATTCGTTCAACTCCTTTAAATCTTGTTTAACACCTTCGAACTTATCATTGAGTTCTTTTTGCTTTTGGAGTAGTTCTTCTTTTGTTAATTCATCTTTGTTTTGCTCGAGTTCTGTTTGTTCTTTCGATAAAGCATCTAATTGTTTTTCTAGATCATCAATACGCTCGTTAACTTGCATTTTTTTAAGCATTTCTAAACTGCGATCGAGTTGTTTTTTCATATCCTCACTGGACTGGTTCAACTCTTCTAGTTTGTCTCTGGTCTCTTCTTTATTTTGCTGCTCTAGTAATTTTTCAAGTTCATCTAACAATTTTTTCAATTCGTCATCCATCACCTCTTGCAGTAGTTTTTCAAGTAAATCTTGTTTCTCGAGTAACTCTAAATCGAGTGGGGATAATTGATTTTTCTGTTCTGTACTCTGCTCCATTTGTTGCAAAGTTTCTTTGAGCTGTTGTTGTAATTGCTCTTGTTGTTGTTTGAGCTCTTGAACTTTATTTAATTTATTCCAGTTGGTATTTTTATTTTGCAACGCCTCTTTTTTCAATTGTTGCACGTCCTTCTGAAAATCTTGGCTCTTTTTAAGGATATCTTGTAAAGCATCTATTTGTAGCGCTTGTTCTTCTTGACGTTGGTCATTTAATTCCTCAAGATTCGGTAACTCATAAGTATTTACTTGACTACGTGTCGACTTACTTCCGTTGACTCCATCATTATCACTTACGATAAAATAATATTTAATAACGTCTTCAAGTTGTATTTTTTCTCTTTTAAAATCAACTGCGAAGTCAAAATTCTGAGCAGTCCCTTTGACATTTTGAACACGCATTTTTTCAGTTCGCTTTTGACCATTGGCACTTTCAATGGTATAGACGAAAAATAAATTATTTAAACCGTAATCATCTCGTAAAGAACCTTTAAAATACTTTCTTCCTTCATAAACAGAGTCTTGTTCTTCACTTACTTCTATGATAGGATAAGCATCTTTAATGACTGTTATTTTTGAAGACGTGGTATCTTTTTGATAAGTCTGTTGATTGGTTAAAACAAAAGAAACCTGGACATCTGACGTTAGTTTTTTATCAAAAGAACAAACTTGAGTATGGAATTTTTGAATTTGCCCATTCCAAGAAACTAAAATAGATTGTGTATTCTTAGCCCTTACTTGCCATTGAATTTGGGTCCCTTCTGGCAGATTTAGATCACCTACATTTTGAATAACTTGTGGTGCCTTATTTAAGTACTTAGGAAAGGTACAAACAGCATTTAACAATCCTATAACCGATTTTCTAGTAACTCGTATCACTTGATTTTGGCTATTAAATTCGTTCGTTGTTACGTGGTAAATAGCTGATTGCTGTAGTTTTGTCAGTCTAGCATAAAATCTATTTTTTTTATGCTTCTTCATCAAAAATTTACCCTGACTTGAAACTAAATAAAGCTGATTGGGTAACTCATTGAAACCTTTATTTGGTTTAACCTTGACATCTACTAGGAAGTCCTGACCTTCTTCTATAGATTTTGAGGTATTTAAAAATTCAAAAATGTATGGATTTGGTCTTTCAAAAACTTGATTGTAAAATACAACGCGTTTAGTTCCTTGCACTATGAGTTGTGGTAAAAAAAGACCAACTGTAATAAAGAGAAATAAAACAGGAAGTAGGTATTTTAAATATTTTCTATGATCCTGATAATGTATGGCGGATTGAAAAGAAATGAGACTTAGTTTCTCTGATCTTTGCTGAATACTCGCTTGAAGTAATTCTATATTTCCTTTTTGCTCCGTTAGATTTTGATGTAATTGCAGTGTGTTTTTAAGTTTATCGGCAACTTCAGGAAAAAATTGGCCTATGATTTCAGCTGCCTGGATGTGGTCTATTTTTTTTCCCAGTGAAAATAATTTACCGAGTGGTTTAAAAATTTGATCGTAGAAGAGGTATCCGTGAAAAAGTATAAAACCAAAAAAGAAAAGACCTCTGACTAAAGTTGAAAATCTGCCAAAAAATTCAATGGAAGATGTGAGTAAAAAAGCACCAATAAAAAAAGAGCTGAACACTAAAATTCCCCTGACTAATTGATACTTGTAGTACTTGCGTACAAAAGCATCAATTTGTTCAATGAGGGAATGATAATTTGAATTCATAGTATAAAGCTAATATTTCAAATGCGTTCGGCAAAATCAGAAGCTATGTCTAACATAAATGATATAATATTTTCTTTTATTTAAATTCTTTAAAAAATTTATTACTCTTATTAAGGCTGTTAATATGTGTATAAAAAAGTAACCCTTTTGTGTTTTTTTAATTTATCATCGATTTACAAACATTATACCAACATTAAATTGAAGTTAATCTGTTGTAAAATAAAGGTTTGATTAGTTATTTAACAATTAGTAACAAATGAATTTTGTTAAAAAATAGTACCAAACTTTACTAACAATTGAACTGTTTTATAG
>JBJTCG010000044.1:0-7846 GCA_046091725.1 Flavobacteriales bacterium
ATTTTCAAACTCATCTATCACCCGAGAAACTGATTAAGATATAGCGCTTGAAGTAAAATAGGGATATCTAATTCTTCGCCTTATTTATACTGGTTATTTAATACTATATTACCAGACATATCAGTAACTTTTATAGCTCCACCCTCAAGACCAATTAATTTAAAATGACCTGAATTTGGATTTGGAGTTACCAAAATTTCAATAGAATGCTGTTCTTCTAATCCAATCAAACTATATTCAAAAGCCCCTGCGGCTGTTTGAGACAAATTTCTATTGTTAAAGTAAAAATCTTTATTTATTAAAGAGGTTGGAACATTATATAAGGGAATTATTCCTAACCCCGGAATTGCTTCCGAGATATTGGAAACAAAAGTTGGTAATTGAGGGTCTATAATGTCTGTGGCTGAAGACATGTTTTGCCAAATTGCTTGACTATAAATATTAAATGCTGCCGTGAATCCAGGTACGGGTAAGCTTGCAAAAATCAATTGATTGTTATTTAGACTATCGGAGTTTGCGCTGATTATATTCCGATGCATACTGATGTTGCTAAAATGAACATTCGGTGCAGGTTGACCAACAAATGTTTCAAAATTAAAATTTAGGCTTGAGCCATTTCCAGCTTGTCTACCTATTATCGTATTATGTGCTATTTCGACATGATCAAAATATCCGTGTTGGTTGGCGCCATAAATACCTTGCCAAAAAGCTATACCCCTTGTGTTTATTAAGACATTATTGTAAATTTTGATATGCTGGATGTAATAATTAGTGAGTAAGGACGTAAAACCTTCCATCGCAAAAAGCATTCCTTCAGCTTGCTTTACAGCATTTGAAACCAAGTTACTGTATACCCATGCGTTCGTTACTTTGTCTAAATAAATTCCAACTAGATTATCAAAAGTTTCATTCTGAAAGACATCAATTGAATCACAATCATCAAAATCAATACCTTCTCCACCATTATCTCTTGCTGTACAATTACGCACAGTTACATGGCGTGCATTCCAAGCTTTAATAGCAGATCCCCATTGAGTTTGGACTGTATTGTAATTAACAGCGTCATGGACATTGCAATTTTGAATTAAGAAGCGTTCTGCTTTAGGTGTTAATGAAAAAGGACTTGCTGTATTAATTGCACCTATACCAACTAAAATCCCATGTCCTGATGTAGCAGCAACCTCAACGTTTTCTATAACAATGTCCTGAGAATTAATCAGAGTACCATTATAATTATATCCAAAACGAACTCCATTTGCTGGTGAATAGAGCACATTTATGTTTTTTACGAATATTCCGCTACCCAGCAAATGTACCATACCACTTCCACTACTTAAATTACTTAGATTGGTGCCGTCAAGCGTTGCTATGCCTATGCCACGTACGCTCACATTGAGCTCACGGTTAGGAAATTGAAACTTACTAAGATTTTGAGTTAGAGCCTGTGTATATAATCCTTCAAATAAAACAACTTCGGAATAAACTTCACCACTGAGGTTTGCACTTGCAGATGAGAGTAAATCAAGGGCTTTTGAAAAAGTTGCTACCGGAAGTAGGCTATCTCCAAAATTATTATCAGAACCCAGCGCACTCATGTATACACGCAAGGAAGGATTTGGAACTTGAGGTAAACTTACAAATTGAGCCAAAGCATTTATAGAGCTTGTGATACAAAACAAGCAAATTACGAATAAACTTCTCATTTTCAGAAAATTAAAATCGTAACTAATTTAGTGTTTTTTATTTCTCATTCTTTTCTCCTTAGTTATACTTAGCGCAAAATCCCGGTAATCAAGTACTATTTGCATATGGGAATAACTATTTTGCTGAGGATGACAATTACAATAATGCAGCTTTGGTGGTCAGGGGTTTATTGAGATATTGATGGATCATAAAAAAAGCCCCTGATGAACAGGGGCTTTTGTACCTCGGGCCGGGATCGAACCGGCACTCCCGAAAGAACAGGATTTTGAATCCAGCGCGTCTACCAGTTCCGCCACCGAGGCATTCTTTTCGACTTTCAGGGTTGCAAAGATACAAACAAAATAGTAACCAAACAATAATATTGAAGTTGCAAACTAATTAATTATTGGCTACATTTAAGGAAGGCTAAACGGGCTAAGCATCAAGTATTCAATTAAATTATTGCACCATGAAACGCATTTTATACAAATGGGACAAATACAAGTTAGGACGTCGTCTGCACTATCTTCAAAAAAGACTACACAGAGCCGAGAAAAATGGATACCACGATAAAATTGAAAAATACAATCGCTACATCAAGGAAGTGCAAGAAAAGTTAATGCACATCAAAGAATAAAGCCATCTTTTTTAGAGCTCAACGATGTTTTCTTGATTAATCAGTGTAATCCAGTCCTCAACACTTTTGGCATTTTCAATTGCAAATTGCCCAGATTGCGTTCTGCGCAGGGCTATCAAGGTAGCTCCGGAATCCAGTTTTTGCCCGAAGTCATTGGCAATTGTTCTGATATAAGTGCCCTTACTACAACTGATCTGAAAATCAATTTCCGGAAAACGTGTTGCGTCTATCTGAAAATCCGTGATTTCAATCTGACTCTGCTTGAGTTCTACTTCCTTTCCTGCCCTTGCAAAATCATAGGCGCGTTTGCCATCGACCTGCTTGGCAGAATAAATCGGAGGCGTTTGTAGTTGTACACCAATAAATGAAGCCCTTACTTTTTCGAGTAAATCAGCAGTGATGTGAGCCGTTTCAAAAGTTTGATTATACTCGGTTTCGAGGTCAAACGAAGGTGTTGTTTTGCCGAGCAGAAAAGTACCGGTATATATTTTTGTGTCGTTGGTGAGGCCTTCAATGAGTTTGGTGTGTTTGCCTAAACACAGCACTAATAAACCTGTGGCTAATGGATCAAGCGTTCCAGCATGGCCGACCTTGACATTTTTCAGGCCTAAGCTGCGCTTGAGATTCCAGCGGATTTTATTGACTACATCAAAAGATGTCCATTGGTAGGGTTTGTCAACCAGAATAGTAAGGCCGTCTTGAATATTGAGCATTAGCCAGCCATTTGAAGATTATAGCCCATTGCAAGTAACAAGAGCATGACCGCCCCTAAAATAATTCTGTACCAGCCAAATACCTTGAAGCCTTTTTTCTGCAAAAACGAGATAAACGATTTTATAGCCAAATAAGCCACTACAAATGCCACTAAATTGCCCACTAACAACAAACCCCATTCACGACCACCGGAAGCAAGCAATAAATCTTTTTCGTCATACATACTTTTGAGCGTTGCGGCAAACATGGTTGGTACTGCTAGAAAGAACGAAAATTCTGCGGCTGCTTTTCTAGTTAATTTCTGACTAAGACCGCCAATGATCGTAGCTGCAGATCTAGAAACGCCAGGTACCATTGCAATACTTTGAATGGTTCCAATGATAATGGCTGTTTTGTAATCTAGCTCTTTTTCAGTGGTTTGGGTTTCGTTTTTAGCAAAAAATTGATCGACAAAAAGTAAGACTACGCCACCTAGTAGCAGCATCCAGGCCACAATAGTTACGTTCTCAAGCAATGCGTCGATGTGCTTTTTAGCAAGCAAGCCAATGATGCCAGTTGGAATGAAAGCAGCGGTTAGTAAAAGATAAAATTTAAAAGATTGAATGAACTTTTGGAAATAGACAAGCACCACTGAAAGGATGGCTCCAAATTGAATGGCCACAGTGAAAAGCTTGACAAAATCGTCTGCTGCGTTGCCCATTACAGTGGATGCAATGATCATGTGTCCTGTTGAAGAAATAGGCAAAAACTCAGTTAGGCCTTCAATGATGGCTAATATAATTGCTTCAAAAAAAGTCATGGGTTAGGCGTCTTGGCTATCTTTCTTGTTGCGCTTCATGATGGCGTAAAAAATTACGACATAACCTGCAACAATAAGCATTGGTGAAATTGTGATGCGTATGGTGCTGAAGAGTTCTTCTTCTTTGAATACTTTTGGATCATCAGAGCCACCGCCGATCATGAGTAGGAATCCGAGGATATTAATAGCAAGACCAATATAAAGCCACTTGTAATTGGCTGGGTCAAATCCGAAGTGTTTGATAGGTTCCTTCATAGCTTAATACAAATCATCTAATTTCATACGAAGATACTTGTTTAGTGCAAACCAAGTAGAAATCATGGTAATAAAAACACCAATCACGAACAATAAACCAACTAATAATAAGAAACTATCTAACGTGTATGAAATTTCAATCGTGTCCAATAGGTTGTTGAGGCCATAGAAAACAGTAAGCAAAAGCGCTAAACCAATCAATGATGAAATGAGCCCTTGAAAAAGTGCCTGCCCCAAAAATGGCTTGCGGATGTACATGGCTGTTGCCCCAACAAGCTGCATCGTTTTAATGGTGAAGCGTTTCGAATAAAGGGCTAGGCGGATGGTGTTATTGATCATGGCTACCGCAATAATGATCAAAAGTAGGGCTACTGCCAAGAACAAAAGTGCAAATTGCTTGAACCCTAGATTAACATTGGAAACACTTGATTTATCATAGTTTACCTCATCGATTTCATCCTTGAAGCGAGCAAATAATTTTCTTTTAATACCCGCCATTCCGCTTTGGCTGGCGTATTCCATTTTTGGCTTGATGCCAATAGTTGGAGGCAATGGGTTTTCGGAATCAAATAGGGCCAAAACGTCTTTTTCTACATCGCTTTCGCCCGCAAATTCTTGAATGGCACGTTCAGGCGAAATAAAGAAAACATCGGAAAATTCAGGCCACGATTTGAGTTCTTCTTCAATTTGCTTGATATCTGCATCATTGAGGTCAGACTTGAAAAAAATGTCTGCCTGAATGTTTTCTTTGGCTTGTTTTTCAATGCTGCGTAATCCAAAAATACCGCCTAAAACAAGTCCAATCATGAAAATAACGAGAGAGATGCCTATTACGGTTGAGACGTAACCTGTGCGGATACCTCGTTTGCTGTAGATGTCTGCCTTTTTTGCCATAATTCAAAAATACATTTAAGAACGGATGTCGTGCCACAGTTTGCTATTAGTTTTGAATACTGAAATGTTTATTTAAACCTCAGGGTTCATTTTTGAATTGATGGTCCAGCTAATTACAGCAGCTCGCTGTTTGGCTTGATTGGCTAATTCACCTTCAAAAAGTGCATCGATTGTTTGGTTAAATAATAATAGCCAACGGTCAAAATGTTCTTTTTTAAGTGGCATTTTCAAGTGTTTCTCAGTTACGTTAGTTGTGTAACCTTCTTCGGAGAGCAAAGCAAATCTCCAGAATTTTTCCATTTGAGGGAGGTGCGCCGCAAAATCCAATTTTTGAAAAAATGGGGCCAACTGCTCATCTTGCAATACTTTGTCGTAAAAGGCACTAACAAGATGGTGTATATCCGAAGGCGTTTCGAGTTGTTTCATATTCAAATTTACAGCGAATTTTTGCTTAATTTAGGAACCTCATGCGCATCATTTTATTTTTAATATTCGTAAATTTTGCTCTTACTCAAATGGTATTTGCTCAGGCTTTTTCTGGCAATACCAAACCTACCATAAAGCAACAAAATAAAGGCGCTAACTGCCCACCTCCTACCCATACCACCTTTCTTGAGCTCAATAATGTTAGAGCGATGATACATACCGCCGGTAATCTTTGGCAAATTCCAAACCAAAATTATTCGATGTATGAGGTGCCAAAAAATTCGGGTATCAACGCACTCTTTACGGCAGCACTTTGGTTGGGTGGAACGGATGTCAATAATCAACTCAAACTTGCAGCCTTGCGCTACAGAAACGGACAAGATTACTGGACAGGGCCGCTCACAAAAGTTTTCGCAGAAACCACCTATGACAATTGCAGCAAGTTTGATAAACACTTTGTTTCTAGCCAAGACGAAATTCGAGAATTCAATGCTTGGTACGAAGCTGGGATCTATGACCAACAAAACGGAACAAGCACGCAATCGGATTTATTTCCGAACTACAAAGTCCCCGATATCATTAAAGAATGGCCTGCCCATGGCGATGTTTCCCAAGGACAAGACTATTACTTAGCGCCATTTTACGATTACAACAACGACGGAACCTACAATTGGGAAAACGGCGACTTCCCTTGGTACGACATCAAAAAAACCAAAGATTGTAGCACAGAAAGAAAGATTTCCTTGTATGGAGACCTCAATTATTGGTGGGTCATGAATGACAAAGGAAACATCCACACAGAAACTGGCGCCGACCCTATTGGCATGGAAATCAGAGCGCAAGCTTTTGCTTTTGCTTCCAATGACGAAGTCAATAACATGACTTTTTACAACTACGAACTCATTAACCGCGGCACCCAAACTTTGTATAACACTTATTTTGGTTTCTTTACCGATGGCGCCCTCGGTGACCCCTATGACGACTACGTTGGTTGCGATGTCAACCGCGGCTTAGGTTATTACTACAACGGCGACAACTACGATGGTGACAACTCAGGCTTCAAGGGCTACGGATACTCGCCCCCAGCCGTAGGAGTTGATTTCTTTGAGGGGCCCTATCAAGATAACGACGGCATTGACAACGCATTTGGCATCTGGGACAACGAAGCCTTGAATGGCATCGGTTACGGCGATGGTATTGTAGATAACGAGCGATTTGGGATGCGACGTTTCTTGTATTATTCGAATACAACCAATGGTGCCAACCCCAACCAAACCGATCCTATCAATGCCGGTGACTACTACAATTACTTGCGTGGATTTTGGAAAGATGGGACTAAGTTTGTTTACGGTGGAAGTGGGCATATTTCAGATCCTGAAGCTGACCCCAATGTACCCTGCGATTTCATGTTTCCAGGAAATACAGACCCACTGGGTTGGGGAACAGGCGGAAATCCGCAGGCCAACTGGACCGAGCAAACTGCAAATAATACACCCAATGACCGCCGTTTTGTGCAGTCTGCGGGGCCGTTTATTTTAAAACCCGGGGCAGTCAATAATATCACGGTTGGTGTTGTATGGGCGCGCTCAGGTGCGGGTGATCCTTTTGCATCTGTAGAAACCTTGCGACGCGCCGACGACAAAGCCCAAGCGCTTTTCGAGAACTGTTTCAAGGTGCTTGACGGGCCGCACGCACCCGATGTTCAAGCCCAAGAATTGGCCAATGAAGTCATTTTGATGTTGTCAAATCCTGTCAACTCGAATAATTACAAAGAGGAATACGAAGAGTTCGACCCTTTTATCGTTGCTTCGGATCCAAATGCCGACAAAACCTATAATTTTCAGGGATATCAGGTGTTTCAATTAGCCAATGCCAAAGTGTCTAGTTCAGAACTCCAAGATCCCGACCAAGCGCGCCTGGTTGCGCAATGTGATGTCAAAGACGGCATTGGCAAGATCATCAATTTCGAATTTAGTGACGAGCTCAATGCTTCTATTCCTGTGCTCCGGGTAAATGGTGAAGACAAAGGAATTCAGCATAGTTTTCAGGTCAAAACTGATCTATTTGCGCAAGGCGATAAAAAATTAGTCAACTTCAAGCGCTACTACTACATGGTGATAGCGTATGCGCACAACAATTACAAAGATTATTCGCCAAATGATCCTTTGTCATTAGACGGTCAAAAGAAACGCTATATCGCGAGTAGAAAAGCCGCCGTCGGAGAAATTAAAGTCATTGAAGTAATCCCGCACAACCCAATGCCAGAGGCAGGCGGAACTGCACAGTTAGTTGCTTATGGATCATCTCCACGCATCACGCGTTTGGACGGTTATGGCAATGGCAACCGCAGCTTAGAGTTGACCGACGAGTCATTGAAAACTATTTTGAACGATGGTTACATGGCCAACCCTACTTATGACTACGGTGCTGGTCCGGTG
>JBJTCG010000045.1:0-51851 GCA_046091725.1 Flavobacteriales bacterium
CGCAGTAGGTAGTCGGGTACAATATAGCTTGCTGCTGCATTTGATTAGCAGGCAATAACATATTTTGTGTACAACCCATTACTTCAATGAGGAAGTCGCGCACAAAGCGTTCGGTACTATCCATATAGGCAGCATTGCTGAGGTAAGGAACATGAGGCGCGTTGTTAAATGTGTAAAATTGGTTCGTAACCCCAATGGCACAAGCACGCTCGTGGATCATGCGGCTGCCATCTAAATAGATCAGCGGCGTACCCGGGTTAACCACACCGCGGTTATAGGTGACGATGCCGTCGCTGGTTCCGTGAACTGAACATAACGGCACATCACCGGCTTCTAGCCAGTTATAGCGAGCCAAAGCACCGCAGCCGTTGATAACTGCATGAACTTTTGTTGAATACCCTGGGTTACCGGAATTACCTTCTAGGCCGCCCATGCTATTGATCGCACTTACACTCATATAGTCACTGAATTCACATTCGTCATTGAGGTAAGCAACGTGAAGTGCAGTAATGGCGCCGGCGGAACTACCACCTATAAAAATATGGTTTGTATCGATCTTAAACTGATTGGTGGTTTGGGCATCTTTGTAGAAATACCTGATTGCTGCCTTTAGGTCTTGAACGGCGCGAACAACTGCTTTTACTGCATTTGTTGAATCAAAGGGAAAGAAGCCTAAGCGGTAATCGATGCTGGCACATACGTAGCCTTTCTTGGCAAAATTCTCAGAGAGTTTTTTGACATCAGGATCTGTTTTACTGCCACCAATAAAACTACCGCCGTGTACCCAAATAATGAGCGGACGAGCGGTTAAGGCATCGTTGGTAGGCTCATAAAAGTCAAGTTTTAAAACGGTAGTCGAATTGGTCCAATTACTATTTTGTCCGTAAGTGAGGTTGCTTGTAAGCGTAAATTGCGAAAAAACTTCTTCGGCATAGCGTCCATTTGAGCAAGGATCTTGTGCAAAAGTGCCTGTTGTTATGCATAAAAGCAATATGATAAGTATATGTTTAGTCATGGTTTTAGTTCTAATCAAAAATACATAATTTTCAGCTACGGAACTGAAAATCATTTACTTTGCTAAAAATATAAAGAATGAACCGTTTGTTTTCCCTCTACTTGTTCTTGAGTCTAAGTATGCTACATGCACAAGATTTACCGGCCTATAAAATCTATAATGCAAAAGGGAAAGAAGTTTCATTCAGGTTAATGAGTGCCAAGGCGAATAATGTTGATTTGGTCTTGTTTGGCGAGTTTCATGACAATCCGATTACCCATTGGTTGCAATTAGAACTGACCCAAAGTATGTATCAAGTGCATCATGACAATCTACAACTTGGTTTTGAAATGTTTGAACAAGATCAGCAACTCATCTTGAGTGCCTATTTGAATGGCGACATTAAAGAGGAACAGCTCAAAGATACACTTAGACTCTGGCCTAATTACATCACCGATTATGCGCCTCTTGTAGAATTTGCTAAAAGCAAGCACCTGAGTTGTATTGCCAGTAATATCCAACGAAAATACGCGAGTCTTTTGTTTAAAAAAGGTCGCCAAGCATTAGATACCTTGCCCGAAAGCATTAAAAATCAAATGGCGCCATTGAATTTTGCATTTGACACCACATTAAGTCAATACCAAGCTATGAAGCAAATGGGCGCACACATGGGGCCTGCAGCGGGTTGGCGCATGGTCGAGGCACAGGCCATAAAAGATGCTACTATGGCATATTTTATACTGCATAATCCATGGCGAAATTCAAAAACAGTTCATTTGCATTTCAATGGGGCGTATCATTCAGATTTTTATCAAGGAATCATGTGGTATGTATTACAAGAGGCACCGCAAACGCGAATTCTAACAATCAGTACCGTGAGTCAGGAAAACATCTCGAAATTAGATAAAGAGCATTTGGGCCGTGCAGATTTCATCATTTGTGTGCCAGCCAACATGACTTCTACCCATTAAATCAACTTTCTTCGATTGAAGTAATTGTTGCGTCAATAATTGATTTATCGGTCTGTATAGTAAGGGTTTGACCTTTTTTCAAAGAGTTGGTATTTTTAAGAAGTTTGCCATTTGTCGTTGTGATGGTGTAGCCTCTTTTCAAGATATGGATTGGGTCAAGCAAGGCAATTTTTTGTTCGATATGTAGCAAGTTGGTTTGCTGGATTTGAAAATACTTGCTTTTTACCCAAACCAATTGCTGAATGACCTGGCTGATTTTTTCTCGATTGCGTTGAATTTGAAGCTGAGCATTTTTCACGACCCCTTGGCTGAGTCTTTCAACACGCAGCTCAAAATCCCTGAATTGCCCTATCAGCATTTCGGCAAGTTGGGTAGGTGTAATGGCTGCAGCGTGTGCAATCAACTCTGCAACAGTTAAGTTAGTGGAATGTCCAATACCCGTTATAATTGGCAATGGAAAGAGGGCTATGTTTTTACAGAGATCGTAGTTGTTGTAACAAGTAAGACCCACTTCGGCACCACCACCTCTGACAATAACCACAATATCAAATTGATCTTTCTGAAGTTCAATTTGCCCGAGTGCGTCAAGGATTGAATCTACCGCGATGTCGCCTTGTACATAGGCTTCAAAAAGAGTGGTTTGGAAAGTGTAACCAAAATTATTTTGATCTAAGACTTGGTAAAAATCGGAAAGCCCTTTACTTGTGGCGGCTGAAATAATGGCAATGCGTTTGGCAATGAGCGGATACGGTAGCATTTGATTGGCTTGCAATAAACCTTCCGCTTTCAGCTTTTTGAGCGTAATATCTTTTTCTTTTTGCAGTTGACCTAGCGTAAATGCGGGGTCTATGTCTTGAATTTGCAGGCTCAGCCCGAAGGTAGGATTAAAGCTGACCTTGACGAGCATTAGTACTTGAATACCATCTTTGAGAGGTTCTTGTACCTGATCAACGAAAAGTTTTTCAATGCGTTGCAGATTTTGTTTCCAAATGCTGCCATTCATTTGCGCAACTATTTTTCCTTCTTCTTTTTCAACTAATTCAGGAAATGCATGCCCACTTGGGTATTTATTGAGCTTATGAATTTCGGCTTTGACCCAATAGTTTTGATGATACCTGCTTGCAATCGTTTTTTCGATAGAAAGCGCTACTTGTTTGAGACTAAAAATCTGTATTTCAGTTGTCATTTTAATGGAATGCCTCTTGAACTTACTGGCCCAGAAGCTTTACTTTTTTCTAAAGAAAAATTAAAGGTGGTACCTTGTCCCACTTGGCTATTTACTCTTATTTGTTGCCCATGTGATTCTACGATGTGCTTGACAATTGCCAAGCCTAGGCCAGAGCCGCCTTCATTGCGGTTTCGACTTTTTTCTACGCGATAAAACCTTTCAAATAACCTCGGAATATGCTGCGGTTCAATACCAGGTCCGTTGTCTTTAACCTGAATATTATAGGTTTGATCGATCTCTACGACGTTAACCAAAAGCTCACCGTTTTCATTGCCGTAAGCAATTGCATTGTTGAACAGATTGATTAAAACCTGGGAAATCTTGTTGCGATCTGCAAGGACATAGCAAAATGGGTTAGAAGTTTCTAAGCGGAGTCTGAAGTTCTTTTCATTGGCAAAAAGCTCTAACGATTCAAAAGACTCTCTGATTAAATCAAGAATATCAAAACTGCGCAGGTCAAGCGGAATTCGTTCTAGCTCTAGTTTGGTTAATTGATCAAGATCATCTAAGATATGGGTCATGCGTTCGGTAGACTTTGAAGCGCGCTCTAGAAATGTTTTGAGTACTGCGGGGTCATCCATACCTCCATCCAAAAGTGAATCAATATATCCTTGAATGGAAAATACGGGTGTTTTCAGTTCGTGTGCTAGGTTCCCTAAAAATTCTTTTCTGAATGCTGCTTGCTCTTGGAGCTTTTCAATTTCAAGGTTCCGTTGTTGCTTCCATTCTTTGACATCTTTTTCTCCTTGTGCAACAAGCTCATCTATGTTTTTTTCTTGAAGTGCGGCATTGTCATCATTATGAATGCTGCGGTAAATCAAGCTCATGCGGTATTGCAAAAAACGCTTGATGATATAATAAAAGATCGTATACGCAAAAATCCCGCTTACCAACGGGATTAAAAACAGGAGTGTGGCACTCAATGTTACTATTTGAAGGTGAACAAATAGCGTAAATAGAAAACTCAGGATATAAAACAGGATACTACCACTGAGGATTAAAAAACTTGGCCTTGATTTTCTCACTTTTCGTTGAATGTATATCCGACTCCTTTAATAGTACGAATATACGCATCTCCGAGTTTTTCTCGCAATTTTCTGATATGAACATCAATTGTTCTTTCACCAACGATTGTATCATTTCCCCAAATATCAGCAAGAATTTGATCTATTGATAGTATGATTGTGAACCAAACGACCGTTTGCATCAAGCACATTTAAAATAACAGTAGAATTATTTTCAAAAGCTACCAATACTTGCTCGTTAGCAGGGTTAACATAAAAAGGGCGGCTAATTAGCCGCCCTCTTCCTTGTATTTAAGCTGTCTTGAAACTGTTTTTATTCGAAGACAATTTTCATCTCAACACGTCTATTTTTCTGACGACCTTCAGGCGTATCATTCGTTGCAATTGGTTTAGTTTCACCAAAATACTGTGTAATCAATCTGGTTGGATCAATACCTTGTGAAACTAAATAAGCTTTCAATGCTTCTGCACGTTTTTTAGAAAGCACCATATTGAGGTTGTCATCACCCACATTATCGGTGTGTCCAGAAATTTGAAGTTTCCAAGTTGTTTTCTTTTTCAAAACTTCGGCAAGTTCGTTTAACGAAGGTTTTGAACTTTCAAAAATGACATCCTTATTTGTTTCAAATTCTAGATTATCAAAGGCTGTTTTTAGGACCTCAATGACCTCTTGTTCAATGACCGGACAACCCTTGTTGGCTTTAGGCCCAGGTGTGTTCGGACAGTCGTCATCTTTGTCGAGTAAACCATCTTTATCTGAATCTTTGTAAGGGCAACCTTTATTTGCTTTTGGCCCAGCAAGGTTAGGACATTCGTCGTCCTTGTCTAATAATCCATCTGCGTCGGTATCAGGCCATGGACAACCTTGATTTTCTTTTGGCCCAGCAACTTCCGGACACTGATCAATGAAATCAAACAAGCCGTCAGCATCTTTATCTGGGCATCCTTGATTTTCTTTCGGGCCAGCGTTTTCCGGGCAAGCATCTTCTGCATCAGTGACGCCATCGCCATCTTTATCTGGGCAACCTTTCATTGCTGCAATACCGGCAATTGTTGGGCAAGCATCTTCGCTGTCAATGATTTTATCTCCATCAGTATCTGGGCAACCTTTGAATTCTTTGAGACCTGCAACTGTTGGGCATGCGTCTTCACTGTCAATGATTTTGTCACCATCTGTATCTGGGCAGCCTTTAAATTCTTTTAGACCTTTGACATCCACACACGCATCTTCTGAATCCGCAATACCGTCGCCGTCTGTATCTGGACAACCCAAGAAAGCCCAGGTGCCAGGGACATTTTTACATTCGTCCATACGATCGGACACTTTATCCTTGTCTTTGTCTTTGACACGATGGTATAAAATTGGTAAACGCAAACCTGCATAAAAATCGATTCCACTGATTTCATTTTTAGCACGAATCAAGTTCATGTCATTTAGACCCAAGATCAGTGGGCCAATTCTAGTAGCTAAACCATATTTAAAGCCACTGTATTGGTTGTAAACGAACGGAACATATAAACCAAAATAAGGGCTATCAAAACTTGGCGTAAGGCTCAATTGAGTTGCAGTATGTACTTTGGTATCTTTGTTTTTAGGAATCATGTTCAACATGGCCGTTGCGTTCACGTAGAAGTATTTCCAGACATGATAATCTGCTTGTAAACTGAGCGCAGTAGGCGTACGCATTCGGTATGTCTGAGATGGAGCTTGAAGTGCCACCCAATCTTGTGTGCCGTTTGCACTTGAGGCAGTAATTAATGAGTCGATGATGCCGTCAAAAGAAGCTAAGTCTGTTGCACTTTCAAATGTATGTAGGTCAAATAGATTGCTCGTATTTACTACAAAATTTCGGCTCAAACCGCCTTTTGTAAACCTTAGCCCTCCCATGTCAACAATAGACAAACCAACGCGTGCCTTGTACTTGGTTTCTTGACGCATCCAAAGGTCTGTTTTGCCATCCATGTCATATTTGTATTTGGCATAGTTTGGTCGCCATTCATAAATTGCACCGATGTCTAGGCCAAAACCTTTTGAGCCTGGCTTGAGGTAGTCACCGATATTGTTACTATTGATATCTCCATTGATTCCTGCTGTGATGAAGTCACCAACTTCTTTTGAATATCCGTAATCGAATGTTCCTGATAATAATTGAGAAGTATCTTCATTGACAAGGTTGTAGGTGAAATCTTGTGAATGCACATAGGCACTTGCAAAACCTAAAAGCAGCTTTGGAGTGATTCCGATTTTTAGAAAATGTTCTTTGTTGTCGATGAGTACTTGGCTGTAATTGAAGCCAATCTCGGCCCAAGTCATGTGGTTTACGTTGATCAATTCTTCATCGATTACTTGATTCCAAAGCGCTGGATATTCAAGCCCTTCTTCAGAAAGAACGGCAAGTTTTGGGTTCATGTTATCGACATTGGTGATAGATCGCATCCTGGCATTCAATCCAATTGACCTTTTCTCTCCTATATGAAAAGCTAAATTGAATAGATCGAGGTTCAAGTTGATATTAGCACCAAGTGTTCCTGCGCTTTGTGCATTATAGTTGTGCACAATAAAACGGTCAATAAAAGTTGACGAAGGATAAACCCAAGCATTTAATATGGCTGTATCTGTAAATGATTTTTTCCACCAGTAACCGCCGTTTCCTTGTTCTGTTCTCATGGCGTTGGCATCGAAATAACCAAAATTCTGATATGTAAATAAATTGACGGCAGGCAGTGTGAGATCAAATTTGACACGACCGTCAACGAAACTTGCCGGGTTCAGTTGGTTGCCAATTGCCCCTGCGTAATTACTTGTAATATTGCCGAGGTAGTTCTGAGCCTGACTAAGCAGCGCATTGAAAAGTAAAAAGGCTAAAAGTAGTTTTTTCATTGTTTCGTATATTGAATGAGATATGTTCCTAAATAAGTTGTAATTGAATAAGCATTGGAGCCAAAACGAGTTATGGCTACTTGTTCTTCTCCATGTCGATCTTGTCGATCAAGATCTCTTCCTAAGTCGTCAAGAAGGTGGATTTGGTTGCCTATAGCATCTAAAAATACCAAGCAACTTTGGCCATTTGAATATTGATAGATTTGACATTGGCTCAATTCTTTGAGCGGCAAAGTTTTTTCCCATAAGCGATTCCCAGATTGATCAAAAGCATAAATAGCTGCATTTCTTTTGAACAGAATTACAGTATTTGCACCCTGTTTGTATGCGGCCATGAATTGAACGCCGTTTGGTACTTGGAATTGTTTTTTAGCACCTTGCAATAAGAGAATTACCTGGTTCTTTTTGACTTGAAGAGCAGCAGCACTAGCTGTTGTTTTTGCTAGAACATAAGTACTATCTACTGTTTGTTTAGAGTTGATTTTTCTTTTGGCAAGATCTATTATTGTGAATTGTTTATCCGTTAATATACTTACCTGAGGTTTGCCATTTTGTTTGTACACCGCAAAATCTTTGAGCTCACCACCCATTGCAAATTGCCTGATAGTAGCCCCATTTTCATTGATCAACTGCAGGTTAGCACTGCCATTAGCACAAAGAAATTCTTTTTTTCCGTTCAAATCGTAAGCACCTATTTCTGTGCCAGCTTCATGTGTAAGTCTGTAAACAAGTCTACCAGATTTATCGTAAAGTTGTGCTTCGTGTGCAAATTGAACAACTATTAACTGATCGAGTTGAGCTAGTGCATAAATATCTTTGACTTCGCCATTTAAAGGTTTTTCCCATTTTCTTAGCCCGTTGATGTAGCCAACTAACTTTTGGTTTTCTGTCTGTAAAATCACGTTGCCGCGTTCTGAGAAACTGGCAAAGTTGAGTACTCTTGAACCCGGATTCATGACAAAATAATCGCGGATTTTATCTTGGTCATTTTCCAATTGCTCATTGAGTCTCAGATAGCTTGTAATCACGACGTCTTTACCAAGTAGCGTGAGGGTTTTTTTCATGCGCGCATCTACCCATCTGGCACTGACCTTTTTCGGCATGTTTTCGTAAAAACGAACCATTTTAGTGGTGTCTTGAGCAATTGTTTGGTTGAGTTTCACAGCAGCCAAGGCCTGGTCAAAAAGTGCTTTGTCGGTGCTTGCAAAAGCATAAGTACCAAAAGTACCGACGTGCCAAGTATTTTTCTTGCTCTCAATGAGTTTACTTACCTGCAGATTTTCATAAGCCTGCGTTTCTTCGTTCAATTCTTCTTTGCCTAACGCTTCATTGAGCATTAATAACGGATTTGCATTTTCATTGAAGTCAAAAACCAATAGGCTTGAACTGTCTTTTTTGAGATGAACAAAACCAGTTTTCATGCAGCGGTACCATGGTGTTTTTTCAAAAGATGGGTCTAGCTGAGCGGCATAGTTTTTTTCATAGAAATAATAACTACTGAGAAAGTCTGGTATGGCTTCGGCAAAAATGGCGTAGTCGTCTACTTTTTTGAGCCTTTTTGACGTGTTTCGGTATTTTTCAAAACGATAACGCAGTTGTGCTTTGACATAAGTATCTGTGATATGAGCTGCATTCTGCTGCCATGTAATCCAAGAGTAGGATGATTTGGTATTCAGTTGTAATTGATGACTGATTGGCTGATCAAGTTCACCTTCATAGATGAGCAGTTGATTCTTATTGAATTGTCCATGCAGCTTTCCAAATTCAAAAGTTTTCAGCTTTCCTAACTGCAAAGGAAATAGACCATTTTCAAAAAGTTGCTTTACTTCTTTGGTATTCCAATTCCCTTTTTTTTCAATCAGAAAAAGTGTCCTTTTAGCGCTAAAAAATATTGTAACCGGGTATTTTGCAGCTCTGGCAACCGAATAATATAAATTTTGATTGAGTTCAGTTGTTTGAACTCCTTCTTTGTCCCACTCAAATTCACTTGCTTCTCTGATGATCCAGACTTTCTTATCCTTTACATTAAAATAACCGCGAAAATCTGTAAGCGTTTCGTTGGAGAGGATATCATAGGACGCAAACAATACCCAAATAAAGGCGAGGCTGCTGATGATTAAGAGGACAAGGCGTTGGCGCATGTGTACTTTTTTTTCAAAGTTAATTCGGTCAGCAGCACCTTTGCGCATACTCTTGGAATCTAATCAACATTGATTTGTTTACTCAAATAGGTCTAATTGCTGATTTGGCGCTAATAATTGAAATGTTAGCCGATGAAAAGGAGACACACCGTGTTGCGCGATTGCTTTTCTATGAGCTAAAGTTGGATAACCTTGATTTTTTTCCCAATCATATACTGGAAAATCCTCATGGAGTTTACTCATGATATGGTCTCTTTCTGTTTTAGCCAAAATGCTTGCTGCTGCAATTGCTGCAAAGCGCGCATCACCTTTTACCATACAGGCATAGGGTACTTCTTGAAAGGGCTTGAAGCGGTTGCCATCTACTAGAATGAAAGCGGGCTTTAATGCAAGCTGGTCCAGTGCTTTGTGCATGGCTAGTATACTTGCATTTAAAATATTGATTTGATCAATTTCGTGATGATCAACAATTCCGATCGCATAAGCGAGTGCTTTTTCAATAATTTCCTTTCTTAAATCTAGGCGCTTTTTGGCACTTAGTTGTTTAGAGTCGTTTAAGGCTGCAATTGGGTTTGCGGGGTCTAAAATAACCGCAGCCGCAACAACCGGTCCAGCTAAGCATCCGCGTCCAGCTTCGTCGCATCCGGCTTCGGGAAATAAATCTTGATATTTGCGTATTAAATCTGACACGTTGGCAATTTATTGAATTATTTCGTAGTTTTATAACATTGTATGTAAAATGACTCTTATGAAAAAAGTAGCATTCTTATTTATCGCACTTTGTCTGAATTTGCTTGTCTTTGGACAAAAAACACTCAGTGCTTCTGCAAAAAATGTCGCTGAGCTAAAAGGTGGGGTGGCAAGTGGCCATATCCAACTTACGCTTCCTGCTGAGGTAACTGCAGACAACGTAGCAATGTACGCAAAGTTCTACACGAACATGTTTACAGTAGAGTTCGATGAAAAATCACATTTAGCTACATTCCACATGATTACTAACGATACTTTTTCTCGCCGAGTAATTTTACGTTTCCTTTCCGCTAATCAAATAGTGGCGGTACAAATTGAAAACAAAAGCTTCGATTTAGGAACCTTTTTTGAAAATTACCTCCAATAATAAAAATTTAAATGAAAGTAACACTTTTTGCTATTGGCCTTAGTGCCTTGGCGCTTACAAGTTGTAAATCATCATCAATAGCTTACAAATCATACGGCCCTGTTAGTGTCGATACCACTCAAGCCTTATCACTTGACGAAATGCTAACGCGCTTCAAGGCAAATCCAACAGATCAAGCTTACACATTTAAAGCGCCACTAGTAGCGGTTTGTCAGAGTGCAGGCTGTTGGGTGAACGTGAAGCCATCTAATGCAGATCTCATTCGCATTCGCTTCAAAGATCACTTTCTGATTCCACCAGCAACCGAGGCTGGTTCCGTTGCCTATTTTCATGGCACCCCTTATCTCGACACTATTTCTGTAGCGATGCAAAAGCATTTTTTAGAAGATGCAAAAGCAAGTCAAGCAGAGATCGATCAGATTACTACACCAAAAATTGAGCTCAATATTGTTGCAGATGGTGTTGTTGTGAAGAAGTCTTCTTCCGAAAAACCAAAAAAGTAAGCAACACAGATGCTGCAAAAATGAGCAGCGAAAGCCACCAAAATCTTTTTGGCATCAAAAAGAAAGCCACCATGTTTATCGGAATCAATAAGATGGCGAGTAAATGAAATTTGCCTTGGTGGTTACTTTCTGAAATCATAAATTCCGCCAGGGGTAAAACAGTAATGTAACGGAATGTCGTGTTCGCTTACATCAGAAATTTCAACAAATTCATCAAAAAGGTGCAGGCCTATGAATTGGCAATCGGGTTTGCATTGCTTGAGTAATCTGTCGTAAAATCCTTTGCCGTATCCAACTCTATGACCTTGAGAATCAATGGCGAGTAACGGCACAAAAACGTAGTCTAGTTTAGAGGGCAGGAGTGTGCGCCCGTATTTCGGTTCAGGGATGCCAAAAGCTGAAATTTCAAGCTGACGCGGTTCTTCGTAATGAAATAGGGTGAGGCTGTGGTCTTCGAAGTTGGCTTTTGATAATATGGGGTGACCGCCTTTCAATAAGATATCTTCTAAAAGACCGTATGTCGAGATTTCTTTTTGACTCTCAATGGGCAAAAACAAACTGACAAATTTGGATGGGAACTGGAAAGAATCCAGCACAAGTGCTTGCACTTGTGCTGAGATTTTAGAAAGTTCAAAAGGTGTGAGCTGAGCTCGCTTTGCTTTATAGCTTTTGCGAATTTCGGCTTTGGTCATGGTGTTTAATTACAAACGCACGCCAAGTTCTGAAAGCTTACGGTTGTCTACAACAGCAGCTTTTTTACGTAAACCGCCCATTGCTTGGCCTTCAACCTGACCCATAAGACCTTGTAATAGTTGGTCGCGTTCAGCTTGGTAATTTTTAGTAGCAGGGGCTTTGGTAACGCGTTTGATTTGAATGACATAAACACCGCTCTCTCCTTTAAGTGGAAGCGTGCGCTGACCTTTTTTAATAGCTCCAGAGAACAAATTACCCACGATTGTTGGCTCGTAGCCAGCGTTAGAAATTTGTGGATTTCCAAAAGTAATTTCGGCGTCAATTACTGGAGAATTGAATTTCTTCGAAATTGTCTGGAGTGATTTACCGGCCATTTGATTCATGAAGCGTTTAGCTTTTTTCTCTTGAATCAATTCGCGTTCCATTTGAGCGCGTACATTTTCGAAAAGAGGCTCACCTTCTGGGCGAATTGCACTGACCATTGCAATGACATACTTGTCTTTGTCACGGATTGGTGAAAGTGTCATGGTTCCTACAGTTGCATCCTCAGCGTAAGCCATTTCTAAGATGCGATCGCGTGCCATAGTTGTCGTGAAACCGTAAACCTTAGGCGCGTTGTCTTCAATCTGAATCACGCGAGGCGCGTATGAAGCACGTGTAACGATGGTATCGAATAAAGCGGCTTTTTTGAAAGGATCTTCTTCTTTGGAAATTTGACGATCTAGTTTCAAAAGAATGCCATTCACTTCACTCTCCATATTTGCAACTGTTTCTTCAGAAGGCTTAAATGTAAGGTTGACAGAAGCCAGAAGTGGGAATTTCTCTGCAGAGCGCTCAAGTACTTCTATGATGTGATAACCGAAGTCAGTTTTAACTACACCAATTTTGCCAATAGGTGCTGAAGCACAATATCCGCCAAATTCTTTCACCATGTCACCTTCAAGGAAATCTTCATAAAGACCTCCCTTATCTTTGGATCCTGGATCTTCGGAATATTTTGCGGTAATGGCATCCCAATTGGTTTTATTGAGAATTTTAACCAAGCTATCTGCTGTTTTCTTTTTTGCAGCCAATACCTTAGCATCAGTAGAATTTGCTGTTGAGATTAAGATATGACGAGCTTTTAAGCTAGCTGGAGTAAATCCGATGACTTTTGAAAGCACCATTTTTTCTTTAGAAGCGTAAGGACCCACAAGTTGCCCAAGGGCAGCTGTTTTGAAAACTGTATCAAGACTTCTTGGATAGTTTTGGTAACGATCCGCTTTAGGGTGTCCTTCCGGAACGGCAGTGGCACGTTTGTCACTGAAATAAACTGGTGTTTCGATATTTTTCACAATGAAAGCAGAGTCATTGGTGATTGCTGAAAAACCAGCGCGAAGCAAGTTCATTTTGTTAGTAAACACAGCAGAGTCGGCTTTTGACGGACGAATGTTTACATCGAACATTTTAATATCGCGACTTGGGTTACGAACCAAATATTTTTTGTCAGATTTATGCTCATCGTAGTAAGCTTTGACTTCTGCTTCAGTCACTTTGATGTCAGCATCACTAATTTCAGTGTAACGACGCACAACAAATGAAATGGTTTTCTTTTCGTTGTTTGCTAGGTATTGATCTTGTGCTTCGAGGTCAGTGACAAAAACTCCTTGTTTGACGATGCCAAAATACTTTTCAGTTTTACGACGGTCTGTGTGGTAGGCTTTGAAACCGTTCCATTGCTCTACGCTTTGCGCATCTTTGGATGTTTTGAGTTTGTTTAGGGTAGCGCCAAGTTTAGCACGGCCTGCCTCAATTGATTGCGGTGTTTGAACGCCGGTAAGTGAGTCTGTGAAAAACTGATTGAGGTCAGCAAGAACACCAAAACCATCTTTAGCCATCCAGTAGGCATCTAGTTCTCGGTCAGTGACTGCGATACCTAGTTTTTCGTATTCTTTACTCAAGATGGTTGAATCGACCATAAAATTCCATGCTTTATCGCTAGATGCTTCCATGTCGGTTTCAGTGAATTCTTTGCCGTTTTGCATGGCTTGATTTCTTTCTTGCTCTTGGAATTTAGAACTAGCGATGCTGTAAGATGCGACATCTACTTTGTCTCCGTAGACCAAGCCGATGCCGTAATCTCCTTCACCAATTCCGAATAAACTTTGATAGTCATTGAGGATAAACGCTAATAATGCGAGTCCGATCATTGCGACGAGAAGGCCAGATTTGGCGCGAATTTTACCGATAATTGCCATTTGTATGCGATTTTAAGATTGCGAATATAGGAAGATTTGAGCAGAGACCCAAGTATTCAAGCACAAAAAAGGAGGTCTAGCGACCTCCTCCTTTTTCTGTTTTTATTTCATTGGGTTTTTCAGGGCTTTTTACCGGGATCGGTGGTGTTTTCAAGGTATCAGGTTTCTGAGTTCCGGCCCCAGTTTTTGGAGCCGATGGTTTCACCGGAGTTGTTGTGGGCTTCACCGGAGTTGTTGCGGGCTTAACCGGTGTAGTAGCCGGTTTAGGTTGTGGGCTCGCTGGTTTTGCCGGAGTTGTTGCGGGCTTAACCGGCGTAGTAGACGGTTTAGGTTGTGGGCTAACTGGTTTTGTTGGGGTTGTACCAGGTTTTCGTTGTCCACCCTCTGTGCCATCATTGACATACGTTACATAATAGGTATTGGTGAAAGTACCACATTCATTAGTGACGGTAATTGAAATTTGGTTATTTCCTTCGATGAGGCCAAGCTCTGCTGCTAAACTTCCGTTCACATTGCTGTAGCCGCTTAATACCGTTCCATTGATGGACAAAATGATATTTGAAGTTGAAGTGTAATTGACCACAGTGGCATAGTAGGTAAATACTGGATTATTGACTGTACTGCCCGTTGGCACCATGTTGTAAATCACTTGCGGCGGATCGCATGGAGGTGCGGCTGGGACATAGTTAATATTTAAGCTAAGACTTGTGCGGTCGCAATCGTTTTTACCCTGCAAAAGAATGGTGTTTAAACCCGGTTTTAAATTCAGAGAAGCGGCAATATTGCCATTCTGAAAAGTAAAAGGTTGTGAACTTACGCCATTGAAGGTCAAAGTGATTTGGTTTTGATTTAAAAAGGTGCTTTGAGCTAGCAAATTCAAGGCAGCATTGCTAACTGTCGAGTTATTAGCAGGCATTGAAGAGTTGAAAGCAAGTGTCGGTTTTTTGCAGGCATCAAAGTTGATGGTAAAAGTTTCGATGTCGGTACCACAGTCATTGGCTGCGGTTAAAGTGAAATTGTTAATTCCGACATTGAGTTGCCCGCTATATTCTAACAGACCATCGATGTTGTTAAACGTAAACGATGTGACTTCATTCCCATTTACCAATAATTTGATCAAAGCGCGATTGCTAACGTTTGCCAATTTGGCTCTGAGACGCAGGGCTGAACTTTGTACAGTGCTGTTCATCACAGGAGACAAAATAGTAATTACCGGGGCAACGCAATTTTGATAATTAATGGTGGTGTTCAATTGATCCATTCCACATTGATTCGAAAAACGCACTTGTATGGTATTTGAACCCGGTGTAAGTATTAAGTTGGCAGTGATGTAATTTCCGCTTACTTGTACATTAGAAAGGAGATTGTTGTTGTGGTAAACCTGTGCTTGCCCTCCTAAAACAGTACCCGTAATTTGCACTTTCAGGGCAAGGGTGCTACTATTGGTTGTTGTACCAGCGGCACTTGGGTTGAGTAATGTGAGTGCAGGTCTTTCACAGCTATTCAAGTTTATTGAAATTTGTTCAGCAGCGTTACCACAGGCATTGTTCGCTTCAACGCGAATGATATTGCTACCTGGTGATAAATTGATTTGACGTTGGAGTTGACCATTCGTGCTATTAAAGTTAAATCCAAGAACAGACATTCCATTGTGGATCAGTTGAATTTGGTTGCTATTCACTTGACCAGTTATGGTTGCCGTGAAATTGTAAGCAGCTTGAGTAACTGTATTGTTCACGGTATTATTAACGATTTGAATGGCTGGTTTTTGGCAATTTTCACGGTTGATTTGAATAGTCTGTTGATCCGTACCGCAAGGAGTGGTTGCACGTAAAGTGAAATTATTGATGCCAGGATTCAGATTTACTAGCGCTTCAACTCTTGATGAAAAAGAATTGTAATTGAACGGAATGGATTGATTAAAACTATTAAGTAGCACTAGATCTTGGGCACCATTGATAAAGGCAACGGTAAATTCGATTTTAATTGTCGAAGAAGTCACTGCATTTTGAGGCGGAAAAAATGTTTGAACCTCAGGAGTGGGGCATGGGTTCGTATTTGATTGGTTATTTGGCGCCGTATTGGGCACAGGATTCGGCCTTGGGTTTTCTCCAACTGGCCTTGTCTGCGGGTTTCTTTGTTTGAAATGGATCTGAACGATGGCTGAGGTATAATGATACCAATCGTTTTTGAGGCGCGCAGTTTGATCTTGTAAACCGTCAAAGCTATCGGACATGGTAAAAGTAGTTTTATGCTCCAAGCCAATACTGAAGCGCCCTCTATGATATGCCAAACCAAATCCTAAACTCGGCATCCAATTGACCTGCCAACCATTATTAGCGATACCGTCCAAACGTGTTTCGTAAATGTTATCGAGTACTCCTGGTAATTGGGAAGCAAGTGGGCCTGCGGCAGCCATCGCGTTATAATCATAGATAAGCCCTGAAGTATCGAGGGCATCGGTCCAGTTTTGTTGCCAAGTAAGGCCAAGCCCACCAAAAATGTAAGGATCAAAGCCAGTGCGTTCTCGTAATTTTCCGGCGTGTAAGACCAATTCAAGGTCGAGTTCTCGGGCATCGGTTCGGAAATTATGTACATAATTTTGGTCACCAACCAAATAAGATTGTAGTGCTGGATTTACATTACTGCCTAAAGTAGTATAGTCAGTACCTTGACCATACCATTGACCTGCCAAAAATCGTCCTCGAATGTCGAACGATAAAGCTCGTCCGTAATCGTAATTGTAGGAACGCCCAAGTGTAAGACCGAAACCATTGTAATTGTCATCTTTGAGGTCAGTACTGCTCCAAGTTGAACCGATATTGAAACCCCAAAACCATTTAGAGCTTTCATAATTGACTTTTTGAGCATAGTAAAACGAGGTGCTTATAAGCAAGAACAGAAGGGTATATAGTTTTTTCATAAGCTGAATTTTCGACTTTGCAGGCTAATTTGATGCCAAAAGTATTTGAAATTAAGTGATTAAGAAATATTTAACAAATCTTTAGTTGAAAGAAGTGTATTTCGTAAAGCGTATAATTTTAAGTTGATTGCTTTTCAAATCTTTATAAATAACCGATCCTAAATATCCTGTTTTGTAATCATAAATGATTTGTAATTCATTGAGTACTTGTTTGTTTTTGTTGTGCAGTACCTCGATGATATTTCCCCACTGATCGTAGCGGTAATTCCAAGTTTCAGCCTCTTGCGTTGTTTCTGTTTGTAGAGATTTTTCTGTCAATAACCCTTTTTCATTGTAGCGAAAAAGCTCTTTTTGACTTTGCTGATTCATCCGGTAATATTGTTCTCTTTCGAGCAGGTAACCATCCTGATTGAAAATCAAACTTACGTCCATGAAGGGTAGTTTGTATTGGTTGAATTGCGTGAAATTATGTACTTGGTTTTGATGATACATCAAAGTTTCTTGCCTCATGAGTACTGCGGCAGGGTTGTTTAGTAGGTTCTCTTTGAATTGGTCACGGTAATACGAAATACTGATGAGCCGCTTCAAAGAATCGTACTGAAAATGTTCTGAGATGGCACCACCGTAGGCTGGGTAGCGGTGCACCGCTAGCTGACCATTAGGATGATAAGCAAATTGGTGTAGGGTACTGTCTTTTTGCTTTCCTTTCTGCAAGACCTCTAGGTGTTCAATGACCTGACCATTTTCATTGAAACGGTAGCGGCACCAATCTAGGCTTGGTTTGAATGTGCTCTCAGCACTTTTGTAGGTATAAAAGCCTTCAATTGACTGAATCTTTAATGGCGCAATAATGTTTGCATTAAAAAAAGGGGTGTTGGTAAATGCTTGTCCATTTTGATTCTCTATCAATTGTCCATTGGCAGTGAAAACAAAAAAGAAAACAAAAACGCGCCACATGAATTAATGGACGCGCAAAGCGTTCAGGATGCTTTTCCAGCTCGCCTTTTGCGCAAGTATTTGCTCTAGTTCAGCAATAGCAACTCGTTGTTGTTCCATTGTATCACGGTCACGAATTGTAACGGTGTTGTCTTCAAGTGTTTGGTGGTCTACAGTAATAGAGTAGGGTGTTCCGATGGCATCTTGACGACGATAGCGTTTTCCGATAGAATCTTTTTCGTCGTATTGTAAGCTGTATTCTAGTTGAAGCTCAGCCATAATTTCACGCGCTTTTTCAGGCAAACCATCTTTTTTAATCAAAGGAAGAATAGCTGCTTTGTATGGAGCCAACACCGCTGGTATTTTCAAAACCACGCGATCCGAACCATCGGGAAGTTGCTCTTCTTGATAGGCTGCGCTTAATATAGCTAAGAACATGCGGTCAAGACCAACTGAAGTTTCTACTACATATGGAACATAGCTTTGGTTGAGTTCAGGATCGAAAAACTGTAGTTTTTTACCGGAATATTGCTCGTGTTGTTTGAGGTCAAAGTCTGTGCGCGAATGGATGCCCTCAAGTTCTTTGAAGCCCATTGGAAATTGATATTCGATATCACATGCAGCATTGGCGTAGTGAGCCAATTTGAGGTGGTCATGGAAACGGTAAAGGCCTTCACCAAGACCCAAATTTTGATGCCATTTGGTACGGGCAGCTTTCCAATATTCATACCATTTCATTTCTTCGCCAGGGCGTACAAAAAACTGCATTTCCATTTGTTCGAATTCGCGCATTCTGAAAATGAACTGACGCGCTACAATCTCGTTACGAAATGCTTTTCCAATTTGGGCGATCCCAAAAGGGATTTTCATACGACCAGATTTTTGCACGTTAAGGAAGTTAACGAAAATTCCCTGAGCGGTTTCTGGACGTAGGTAAATAGTACTGGCATCACCGGCAACCGAACCTAGTTCAGTGGAAAACATAAGATTGAATTGACGTACTTCTGTCCAGTTTTTGGAACCAGAAATGGGGCAGACAATTTCGAGGTCAATAATGAGTTGTTGAACGGCTTCTAGGTCGTTGGCTTCGAGTGCTGCTTTCATGCGCGCTTCGATGCTTTCTATTTTTTCGACATTTCTAAGCACATTCGGATTGGTTGCTCTGAACTGAGCAGCATCAAAAGCTTCACCAAATTTCTTTTGGCCTTTTTCGACTTCCTTTTCAATCTTTTGACGAATTTTTTCGATGTGATCTTCGAGCAAGACATCGGCGCGGTAGCGCTTTTTTGAGTCTTTGTTATCAATCAAAGGATCGTTAAATGCATCGACGTGTCCAGAGGCTTTCCAAGTTGTTGGATGCATAAAGATTGCTGAATCAAGGCCTACAATATTTTCGTGCATTTGGACCATGGCTTTCCACCAATAGGTTTTGATGTTATTTTTGAGTTCGGCACCTAATTGACCGTAGTCATAGGTGGCGGCCAAGCCATCGTAAATTTCAGAGGATGGAAAAATGAATCCGTATTCTTTTGAGTGCGAAATGAGGTCTTTTAGGCGGTCTTTTTGTGCTTCCATAGGCGCAAAGATACGAAAAGCACTATTTTTACTCTATGATTTTTTACCTAGACAACCAGCATTTTATTGACACGGCGTTCCCGCTTGATTTATCCTTGCCTTTGACTGGCGATGACACCAATCCGAAAGCTTGGTATGTAGCTGCCCCACGCATGGAGCCTGTTCGGGCTAACGGTTTTATTGGAAGCGTATTGGAAGGTGGTGCCGTTAACTTTAAAGACATTTTCTTCAACCCTCACGGACACGCTACTCATACAGAATCTTATGGCCACATTAGCCATGAGCCGTATCCTGTAAATGAAGTATTTCAGAACTTTTTTTATAAGGCGAGTTTAATAAGTGTTACCCCAAGAATTTTAGAAAACGGTGACCGCGTTGTTTATGCTGATCAATTAGAAGCCCTTTTGGAAAATGCTTTTACAGAAGCAGTTATTATTAGGACACTGCCAAATGATTTTGATAAAAAACACGCCAATTATTCCGGAACAAATCCTTGTTACTTTGATAAGGGTATTGTGGATTTACTTGATCAGTTGGAAACCAAACATTTGTTGGTCGATACACCGTCGGTGGACAGAGAGGAAGATGCTGGGGTCCTGGCATTTCACCATGCATTTTGGAACTACCCGCAACAACCTCGAAAAGACAGAACTATTACGGAATTGATTTTTGTGGATTCAGCAATTACTGATGGCGAGTATATTCTAGAATTGCAAATGGCTAATTTTTGTAATGACGCTAGCCCCAGCAGGCCACTGTTGTATAAGGTACAAGAAAAAAAGGGCTAACAAGTAGCCCTTTTCCTAGTAGTAGACAAAAATTGTCTGAGTGGTGCAGTAAAAGTAATAAGGACAGGAACCTCTTGTGTATATTCCTTTCGGACGTCGACAAAAACTATTAAACTCTTATCAAACTAGAAAATGAAACTGCCTCTCCAAGCAGTACGTCAACTGCTACACACAAGAAGTAACCTGTTTCTCTCCTTATTTCATTAATAAACTTAGCAGGAAAATTCGACACACTAAGTGTCAAATGAACAACATCTCGGATTGACTGAATATTAACCCAATTTTTATGAATATTTGAAAATCGGAAGATACTTATTCGAAAAATAATCGGCCATTTATCCATTCCGGATCTAGGGTGGCATGATTGCGTCTGTAGAAATTCAACGCCGTATGATTCCAATCAAGGACTTGCCAATCCATACGTTTGACACCTCTTTGTTTGGCAATCGCAACAACGGCATCAAATAAGGCTTGTCCGTGACCCTGTTTTCTTTCGTTCTCTAAGACATAAAAATCTTCGAGGTACAAACAACGGCCTTTCCAAGTAGAGTAGGAGGTATAGAAGAGTGCAAAACCAACAACTTGATTTTCGTCATTGGTTGCTACAAGTGCCTCACAAATGCGATCAGTGAAGAGATCAATTTCAAGTTGTTCGGGTGTATTGACTACCTGTTCTGGGGCGCGTTCGTATTTGGCCAAATCTTGAATGAGTGAAAAAATTGCAGGAACATCTGCAGGAGTAGCGGTTCTAACCATGGTTATTTATTTGAGACCATTGAGGTCAAAGCGCAGGGTAATACCAGTTTTAAGATTTCCTGTCGGATAGCTTAAAGAAACCTTTGGCGTATTGATAAATTGCTCGTAATAGAAAATAGCACTCAAGTATTCGTTGAGTTTGTAGTTGGCATCTAGTTTGAAGCTCACTGTTTTTTGACCTGCGGTTGCCATATTGGTATTTTCAACAACCTTACGAATAACGGTGGCGTTGTCACGGAACGAGAAGTTGACATTGATTAAGAGGTCACTGGCGTCGATGCTGCGAACAAGTTTTAGTTTTGGCACGTTAACTACAGTTCCGATAACAATTTCTTGCCCAAGTGTTTCAGTCACCTGATTATTATTGAGCGAAAGCGTCGCTTGACGGTCTTTCTTGTATTCAAAATTAGTGGTGATATTTTTACCGAGGATATTCCAGGTGGCCAACATCCCAACTAATGGAGAAAAACGCTCAGAAATGGTGATGTTTTGAACCTGCATTGGCGCAATAAAGTTGTTGTTGAGGTCACGCGCGTTCGGCATACCAGCGGCATCAAGTGAGGCGTTAAGATTGGTTTGCATACCATTTACCGACACAGAAGAAGAATAGCCATGGTTCAACTTGAAGGACTTGACGACGTCTTTAGTGAATTCAAATTTGGTGAGACCAGAATAGTTGATCGTCCAGTTTGGTAACGGCATGTTACTGCGTGGATTGATCGATTTTGAATTGATTGGTGAATTGGTGTAAGCAGTAAGGAAAGATCCGATGACGACTTCTTGCTGCGTAGCAGAATAGCCATCATAAAAACCGTTTGGTAAAGAACTTGCATTTGAGTTAGAGGCTCCGATCAACTGAGATACTTGTTGGCTATTATTGATCATTTGTTGGAAAATAGGAGAGCGGAATGAGCTGTCCATTTTGGCAAATGCGGTACCCCAAGAGATTGTTGTATAAGTGAGTGTGCTGCTTTCAAATCTACTTTGACTTTCAAAGATCGATGTACCAGGATTCCATCTGAAAAACTCTCCAGCTTGGGTGCTGTAGTTTCTAGAAGCATTCAGGTTGATGTTGAGGTCTTTGAGTGGTTCTAAAGTTGCTTTTAATTGTAGGTTAGCAGTGTGGTTGGTCATGAATTGTTTGTTCAGGTTTTCGTTCTGAACCAACCAGTTGTTATCGCGGGCAAATTCACCTACATGATAGCCTGTTTCACGTCCGAAAATATCGTAGGCCTGCTGTCCGAAAACAAATGGCGATAGGCCTAGTGTTTGTGCATTCATTCCTAGGACACTAGATTCTTGGTTGAAGCCAGGAAGCATAGTTCCGTCAGAAAGATTGTAAGTTCCTGAAATATTGCGCACAGTTAGCAGCATGCGCACTAGCGTACCAACAATTGGGTTAACAGGTTCTTTTTCTTTTAATTTGAGTTCTTCAATTCGCGCTTGCTTGCGTTCAAAACGAGCCAGTTGTCGGTCATACTGTGCACGTTCTTTTTCCGTCATTTCCTCAAGCGGCTTTTTAGGTTTGAATTCTGGCTTTTTGGCAGGAGGGCCTTTCGGACCTTGAGCACCGTCAGGACCCTGTTTGGCATTGACATTCGTTTTCGGGCCTTTGCCGTCGGCAAGCACGCGTTTGAAATAAGGTACTTTGTTATATAATGTAACTAGGTTACCTTGCGCCGTCATGTTGATCGAGCGCGTATTTTGGATAATATTTCCAAACTCTGCTTGCCCAAGAGGGGCGCGTTGCCAATTGTAAGTGCCGGAATACTTGACGTTTGAAGACAACCAAGAGGTTACCGGGAGTTTATCAAATGGCAGGGTATAACTGATGGAATAATTGTGGGTGTAGTCCATGGTGCGTCCGAAGGTGCTCATTTGGGAACGAATGGTATCCATGAATTCTCGGTATCCTTCAGGATTCGTTTGACGGTCTACACCGTTGTTTCCTTCTTCAAAAATAGAGCGATTGTTGGCCGTAAAGGTCGTTTTGAGTGCTTTGGTAACATCATATCCAACTTGGTAATTTCGGTTCCAGTCAAAGCGCTTGAGATAAATCGGATCAAAGTTGTAATCTGGCACAATGATATTGCGCACTTGTCTTTCGTTGTAGATGCGCGAGTAATCGTTGGTAAACGTGATGTTCTTCGGTAAGTAATACAAATTGAAGTCCTTGAGACCTTTTAACCAAGGATTTTTCTGAGCTGGTTCCCATTTTTTAAATGGCTCCCATGGTTTACCAGCAAAAGTATAATTGTAGTTGAGGGCACCAGTCCAGGTGCGTGTCATGTCGGATTTGATGTTGAAATCTCGTTTGATATTTTCGGCAAAAGCATAAGTTGCGGACCAATTAGATAAACTCCAGAATTGAGGCTTGGTACCAGCTTTTGCTTCTTTGCGCACGTTGGTAAAGTTATAGCTACGGCGCTCTGTGAAATCCTGTCCTAAACGCATGCGTTCACGTCGCGTCGCTAAGTCGTAATTGGATAATTTGATGTCCGGATTGAATGGGTCGTATTCAGGGTTGATTACACCAATGGAGTAACCGTAATAGAACGGCAATGAAACGCGCGCTTGTTTACCAAAAAATTGGCCTAATTGCATGGTTGTGCTGATGTCTGCACCCATTTTTTGGTTTCTTTGGCGATCTTGAACACGGCTATCTACCGCCCCCCAGTTGATGCCAGAATAGTTACCAGCTGCCTGGACCGTAGCGAAATCTGCCAACTGCAATTGCATTTGGCCAACGGCTGCAGAGCCGCCGTCACTTACGAAATCGGTCAAGCGCATTTCATTGATCCAAATGTTGGCGCATTCTGCATCTCCGTTATCGGGCCCCCAAGTGTTGTCTGGATCCGATTTCGAAGGATTTCGCACCCCGATCATGATCGTTTTAATCCCTTGTAAATTAGGACTACCCTTCACTTTGATGCGGTTGTTGGCATTATTTGGGTCTGTTTTTTCGTATTCAACAATACTTGAAACACCAGGCACTCCTTGTTCTAGTTTGGTATTGCGCTCCATTTTCAAGTCAAGTAGACGGTCAAAAACGATTTCAATATTGTTTGCTTCGGGCCAAATGAGGTCCGGATTGGTGGTATTCCAGTCCGTTACTTTCATCGGCATTTCATATTCATAGTAGTTATCTACGAAATCGGTTCCTAAGCGGACAAAGACGGTCATCTCGTTGTCTTTGAGTTGGTTCTCGACAACAGACTCGGCATGCACAAACATTTTGAGTTTTTTGTAGGTACGTACATCAAACTGAACATTGCGATAAGCAGCACGGGCATCGCCATCTTGCAAGTTACATACCTCGAGCACCAAAGATTGCTCGTTCATTTGACGCTGGTATACCTGAGATGGGTCAATTTCTCGGGTAATACCTGGAGGCACCACATAGTTGATAGGCTGGCGTTGTGCGTTTTCCTCGATGTTCAAAGCGGCAATATTGAAACTAGTGAGGTTTGGATCTGTCTGAACACTTAAGCCGGGTTGGGTGAGGTCTTGGAAATAACGACGCCATTCGCCGCGCACAAGTTCTAATCTAGCAAAGCGCAAAACTACAGGTTCGTCAAAGCCTTTCATGAAGATGCGCATGAAGCGAATAGACCTGAAATCTTGGATTCCGTTGACGCGTTTTTCAAATTCGCGGATAGGTACTTTGAACTGATACCAAGTTTCTGTTTTATTTCCGTTTTGATAAACTTGTTTGTTGGTAATGTAGTTTGACCCTACATTCTGAAGATCGTTGGGTCTGAGGCTTACGCGGTATTGGAAATAAGCTTCGGATTCAGAAAGATTGTTGTCTTGGTTGATGTCTTCAATATCCGGGAAATTGGACGCGATAGTAGGGTAGCCATTGGCATTGGCAGTGTCGGACATCTCGGTTGTAGGAGAGTTCCCTTGCATGCCGTTGTAGCGTTTATAGCGTTCTAAAATGTTGAGTTCTTGCGTGTCGTAGACGTCGTCGAGGTAGTAATTGTAGTCGTCGGTGGATGGATCAGCCATCATTTTAGCTTTGGCAGCTGGGCTAAGGGTGTTGTTGTTTTGAATCCAGTTGATGTAAGCTGTATAGCTTAGTTTTTCATCGAGGTTATTCCAGCCATCAAGACCAACATCTTGCTTGATGCGCGCAGCTGGTTCATTGGCAAAGGCATTGACCACTACTTGCTGGGTAGAAATACGGCTCCATAAAGTTGTATCAATGTTGTCGAGTAAAACAGGGTCGTCATTTGCTGGCAAACCATGTTCAAAGCTTTTTCTCGAGTCCGGTAGGATGTCTTCTGAAATGTTACCCAAATTGAAATAGAGGTCACCGCCAGACATTGGTGAATTCGGATTTTCGTTTTCGGCATCTTCATTGAACGGATCGAGTAACCAGAATTGAATGAATTCAATATTTGCTAATTCAAAGTCATTGGTAGAGAGCCCGCGCATTACACCTCCCCAGCGGTCTTCTGGATTGCTGAAGCGTCCTAAAGAATCGACTACTGCGGTGGTGTCAAAATTGTACATGCCGCGCTCAGATGGGTAGTAGGCGAGGTCGAAAACGTTGATGTTTGTGATGGAACCATATTGCAATTGCAGATTCGGGAAGATATCCGTCATTTGAATCAAGCGCATGCGGCTGTCATAAAGCATGGTCGGGTTTTGCTTGATGTGAGCTGGAGTGAGCTGATTGCTTTGGTAAAAGACAGGGTCAATGGTATACCAAGCAATTTTGGAACTTTTGTAGCGGGCACTGAGGTCTTTTTTGGCTGCTTCGGGGAAAAGATCAGGTTGACCTTGTGGTACGGAGGCCAAACGCCAAGCAGACATGCCTTTGAGGTCAATGGCACTTTGAGATGCTTCAAAGTCATCGATGTAAGATGTCCCTTCTTTGTTAATTGCACGCGGTTGGCCTGGTCTGAGTGTGGCTACTTCACCTGACATAGAAAGTGTCGACATTGTGTTGGTCGAGATAACAGGCAGTAAATCAATTAGTTTTGTGAGGGCTGGTACATTAGTTCGGAATGCGAAATCAGCGCCAAGCACATTGTTCTTGAATGGTTCTGAGCCAAAATCTACCTTTTGGGTAACTGGGCGCTCCATCATGCGCAGCCAAGTAGCGCCAACTTTGAAATTCTCGTTGAGTCTGTATTGGTATCGACCACCCATCATAGAGCGCGCTTGGAAACCAAATACTGAATTGGATTCAATAGAAATTTTAATTGGAGTATTGGATTCGAGTACACCAGTATTAAGAATTTTAACGCGGCTAAAAGCGTAATCGACGGTGTAATCAACGCCTTCAACTAAGCGCATTCCACCGGCAGTAACTACAACAGCTCCTTGCGGAATGTTCATGACATTCAATGGGATTTCTGAGGAAATCGAAGACTGGAATTCACCTTTGAATACAAAACGGTTCTTGCTCGGGATTTGTTGTGCAGCTGTTTTTGTTGAATCGTAAAGTTCAGTATATGACAATTGATTCACGTAAAGTGATGGCACCCCTGCTTCTGTCAATTTTTCAGCCAGTGTTTTGCCAAATGGTTCTACGGTTGTAAAGAAAATACGCCCGTTTTTGCGGTTGATAGTACCTCCGTTATCTATTTTATTTCCGACTACATTGAACGGTGCAAAATCGAAAACACCATCCGAAAATGGTTGGTTGTTTTGATTGATTTTGTCCATATCTAGGAGCGTTACTATTTGTTTTTTGTCAATGCCGTCAAAAGGCAAGAATGGTTGCAGAACAGAAGTTTCACGGTTGTTATAGTAGATATCTATCTTGAAGCCGAGTTGATCCACTTGGTAGGCGCCAATAGAATAAACGTTTTTCATCATGAGGTCCCAAATTTTGTTTTTTGGGTTCGTGATGGTTGGCTTGATCAATTTCAAAACAAGGGCTTCTTGCCCATTTGTTCCGTCTGTAGAAAATTCTCCGACCTGATAGGTTTGTCCGCGGTACGTATATTCATAAGCAACTGCTAAAACTTCATCATTGTTGAGTGCAGTATTCAATGAAATGTAGCCAAGTAGTGCGTTGTAAGTGAACTCGTTTTCATTGAGCTTGCGCGCATTTTCAACCTTTTCGTAGTCCACGGCTTGGTTAAAAGGCCCTGGCGCATTGACCTGAGAACTCAGTGCAATGACTGCATTTGAAAAACTTCGGATGAGTGGTTGATTCGCTGCCCAATTGTAAAGACCGTTGGCCTCGTTGTCTGGTAGTTCTTGTGTAGCAAACGAGCCTGGATTACCTTGACAGTTGGTTGGTTTAGCCTCTCCTAAATCAGAAAACGCCACAATGTTGCGTGTATTTTCAGTGATGCTGCTGCGATTGGTTACCCAAACCTCTATACGTGTAATAAAAGTAGTGGAATTGACAACTGGCAGTGTGGACATCGCGGTGTCGTAGTGCTGTTGGTGGTATAAATTGAGGAAGTAGTGGCGGTTTGCCTCGTAGTTATCTGCGGTAATTTCAAATTTCTGAACTTGAGCTTTTCCTGTGACATTGATTTCGGTGCGTTTCCCTTTAGACTGTGCCAAAATGAAATCAACGGTAGAGCGCCCAAATTTCAGTTGTGTTTTGAACCCAAATAGCGTCTGTGAACTGGGGATGAGCGTAGTTGGTAACTCAAGGCTGACTTGGCCTAACGCAATCTTTTGTAAGATGTCGTCTTCTTTACCTGTCCGTTCGAGTTTAGAAATATTTTCAAAGTCAAAATTCGCACGCGTGTTGTATTTCATGTTCACCTTCATGTTAGTACCGATTTGACCGGTGATGTCCATGTTGATGTTTTGGTTGAAATCAAAGCGCGTGATTTTTCTTTGGCGCATTGGAAGGATAGGGTTATCTACTCTTGAATGATTGGCTCCGAGAGATAATTCTAGGTTACCCCCGGGTGTAATCGTAATTTGATCAGACCCAAAAAAACTTTCAAATGCTTTGGACCCTATTTTTATTGGCAATTCGAAGGTTCTGTTTTCCGCAGTTTCTTCGGCTACAATTTCTTTCCAGTCAAGTGAGAAGCTTTTTTTCTCTTGGTACGCTAAATATTCTTCGAGCGTCATGGCCTGAGGCGCCCTAAAATAAGTGTCTTTACCAATAATGTCCCGAAAAACAAATGTTCCTGTTACGGGGTCATAGACTATTGTTTGGTTGAGTTTGGTTGGGTCACCAAGGTCGAAACTTTGCGGTAAGTTTTGAAAAGGATTAAGTGGGTTAGTGATTGGAAAGGGCAAAGTTGGCGTCTGTGCAAATGCTTGATTCATGCCGCTTAACCCCAACAAAATGCCAAGGCAGAATAATAAATATTGAGGCCTAATTTTAATTTGCACGGTTATAGTTGTCTTAGCGCTTCTTTGATCAATTCTTCTACTGTTTGGGTGCCTGTATCGGTTTTATCCAATACTTTCTCGGCTGATTTTTTATCAAAACCGAGCGAAACCAGTGCATTTAACGCATCAAATCGATTTCTATTGTTCGAACTGAAAATATTCTCGGTGCCGAGCTCCATTTTGGCAACTTTTCCTTTGAGGTCAATGATGACACGCTGTGCCGTTTTGGTTCCGATTCCTTTTACTTTTTGAATGCGTGCAACATCTTCCGAGACGATTGCTTGTGCAATTTCATCAGGTGTCATGGATGAAAGCATGATGATTGCGGTGTTCGGGCCAATACCGGAAACACTGATCAAGTGAGTAAACATTTCACGTTCTTCTTTACTGGCAAAACCATACAATGTATGGGCATCTTCTCGGATAATTTGCTTAGTGTAAAGCACAATGGCTTCCTGATCCGGCAAAACAGAAAAGGTATTGAGTGAAATTTTCACTTCATAACCAACTCCGGCACACTCGATAAGGAGGTCCGTTGGGTTTTTCTCGATGAGTCTGCCGTTGAGTCTTGAAATCATTTTTCTTGTCCTTGAGCGTCGATAACCGCTATTTTAATCATGCTAAGTATTTCTCTGACACTTGCGCCGAGTTGCAAAACGTGTAAAGATTTACGTAAACCTAGTAAAATTGGGCCAATTGGCTCGAGTTCATTGGTTTGTTGCAATAATTTGTAGGCAATATTTCCGGCAGATAAATTCGGGAATATAAGGGTATTCACCTCTTTGTTTGCTAGTGTCGAGAACGGGAATTTTTCGTTCATTAGCTCTGGACTGAGTGCAAAGTTGGCCTGCATTTCGCCGTCTACAATAAGGTTGGGTTGCGTCTCGTGTAAGATTTTAACCGCTTTAGACATTTTTTCAGGGTCTTTACCAGGCGAAGATCCGAAGTTGGAATAGCTTAGCAAAGCAATTCTTGGCGTCACTTTTAAGCGGCGGATGAATTTAGCAACATTGACCGTGATTTCAGCGATTTGCTCGGCACTCGGGTTCAGGTTGACGGTTGTGTCGGCAAGGAAAAGAGGTCCTTTTTTGGTATTCAGGATGTACATCCCGGCTATGGTGTTGATGTCTTTTTGCAAACCAATTGTACTAATTGCCGGGCGTAAAACTGAGCGATAGCTACGAGTAAGGCCAGTTACCATGGCATCTGCTTCGCCTAAATTAAGCATCATGGCACCAAAGTAGTTGCGTTCGCGCATCAATGAGATGGCTTCATATTCGGTAATTCCTTTGCGCTTGCGTTTGTCAAAAAACTCAGTGCCATACTGAATGCGACGCGCTTCTTCTTCATCGGATTTACAGTCGATGATCTGCACATCTGGAATCTCGATGCTGTATTCATTCATGAGATCCAGGATTTTTTGCTTGCGCCCCAGAAGAATCGGGATGGCTACACCTTCGTCGTAGGCTTGTTGGGCGGCTTTCAGAATTTTGATGTTATCTCCCTCAGGGAAAACAACAGTTTTCGGATTGCCCTGCGCTTTGGTGGTAATGTTTCGGTGAAGTTTGTTATCGAGGCCCAAACGACTCTTGAGTTGGTTCTCGTATTCTTCCCAGTCGGTAATTGGCTCTTGTGCCACACCAGATTCCATTGCAGCACGAGCAACAGCAGGTGCGACATAGTAAATCAAGCGCGGATCAAGGGGTTTAGGGATAATTTGCTCACGGCCAAATGAAATGTTTTTGCCGCCGTATGCTTCGATGACTTCTTCGGGGATGGTTTCCTTGGCAAGCGCCGCAATAGCTTTAACAGCCGCCAATTTCATTTCTTCATTGATGCCAGTGGCTCTTACATCGAGTGCGCCTCTAAAAATAAAGGGGAAACCAAGTACGTTGTTGACCTGATTAGGATGGTCAGAGCGGCCAGTGGCCATGATGATATCTTTGCGTACCGAGGTTGCTTCTTTGTAAGAAATTTCTGGTTCAGGATTAGCCAATGCAAAGACGATAGGGTCTTTGGCCATGGCAGCAATCATTTCTTTGGCTACCAAACCTGCACGTGATAAACCTAAAAATACGTCAGCGCCTTTGAAGGCTGCTGCAAATTCGATGTCTTTTTTGTGGACAGCAAATAATTTTTTGGTGTCATCGAGGTCTTTTCTGTTTGCATGAATGAGCCCTTTGGAGTCAAACATAAAAATGTTTTCAAGCTTGACGCCCAAACGGTGATAGAGTTTGGCACAAGAAAGTGCTGAGGCGCCTGCGCCTGAAACGACAATCTTGACTTTTTCGATTTTTTTACCAGCTAACTCAAGCGCGTTGATCAATGCGGCAGAGCTAATGATAGCGGTACCGTGTTGGTCATCGTGCATGATTGGAATATCTAGCTCTTCTTTTAGTCTGCGCTCAATTTCAAAAGCTTCTGGAGCTTTGATGTCTTCGAGGTTGATACCTCCAAAAGTAGGGGCAATGGCTTTGACCGTCTGAATAAAAAGTTCAGGATCTTTGGCATCGACTTCGATATCAAAGACATCGATATCAGCAAAAATCTTGAAGAGCAATCCTTTTCCTTCCATAACAGGCTTGGAGGCCTCAGGCCCGATATCGCCTAGCCCTAAAACGGCTGTTCCGTTAGAGATAACTGCAACCAAGTTTTGCTTGGCAGTATATTTATAGACATCCGCTTTGTTTTCGGCAATACGCAAACAAGGCTCGGCTACTCCGGGAGAGTAAGCCAAAGAGAGGTCTCGTTGGGAGGCATAGGGTTTTGTCGGTACGACTTCGATTTTTCCGGGTCTACCACCAGCATGGTAGTCGAGGGCATCTTGTTTCCTGATCTTAGACATATATATTATTCAGAAAGGCAAATATACGAAAAGCAAACCAAAGCTCAGAACGAAAAAAGCGCCCCGAGGAGCGCTTTTCAAAATGATATTTGGGTGTTTACAAACCGAGTAAAACTTCCATTGGATCTTTGGCACCAAAGATCATGCGCTCTGGGTTCTCGAGCATCTCTTTGACTTTTACTAAGAAACCAACAGATTCTTTTCCGTCAATAATGCGGTGGTCATAGGACAACGCCACATACATGATCGGACGAATTTCTACTTTGCCATTGATAGCAACAGGTCTTTCAACCACGTTGTGCATTCCTAAAATGGCAGATTGTGGTGGATTAATGATAGGAGTAGAGAGCATAGAGCCAAAAACACCCCCATTGGTAATTGTAAATGTACCACCGGTCATGTCTTCTGGTGTAATTTTTCCGTCGCGGGCTTTGATGGCCAAACGCTTGATTTCGCGTTCGATTTCAGCCAGACTCATTTGTTCAGCGTTGCGCACTACAGGGACCATCAGGCCTTTTGGAGAAGAAACTGCAATACCGATATCGGCGTAGTCGTGGAAAATCATTTCATTGCCATCGATTTGTGCGTTCACCGCCGGGAACAATTTCAACGCTTCTGTAACCGCTTTGGTAAAAAATGACATAAAGCCAAGATTGACTTCATGGTGTTTGGAGAAGGCATCTTTGTACTTGGCGCGCACATCCATAATTGGTTTCATGTCGACTTCGTTAAAAGTAGTGAGCATGGCAGTTTCATTTTTAACAGAAACCAAACGCTCGGCAATTTTACGACGTAGCATCGACATTTTTTCTCGGCTTTGCTCGCGGGTTCCGCCCCATCCTTGCGCAGCTTCTTGAGAGAATCCTGCAGACATCGCAGCAATGACATCTTGTTTGGTGATGCGACCGTCTTTACCTGTGGCTTTTACTGCAGCAGGATTGACGTTGTTTTCTTTGATGATTTTAGCGGCTGCTGGTGAAGCACTCCCTGCAGCATAACTTGCTGGCTTAATTGGGTCAGGGTTTGGTGTTGCAGGTGCAGCAGCCGGAGCCGGTGAAGGGGTTGCTTTTACTTCTATGGCCGCTGGTACTTCGGCGGCTGGCGAGCCAGCAGGGCGCGCTGCACTGGTGTCAATAAGGCAAACCACTTGGCCCACCTTGACTACATCACCTTCTGCAGCTTTTAATGTAATAATTCCGCTATCCTCAGCAGGCAACTCAAGGGTTGCTTTGTCTGAATCTACTTCGGCAATGGCCTGATCTTTTTCAACGTAATCGCCATCGGCAACCAACCATGTTGCGATTTCAACTTCCGAGATGGACTCTCCCGGACTCGGGACTTTCATTTCTAATAGTGACATAAGCTTACTTTTTTAGCCTTACTTCGCGTAGGCAAAGAGGTCGTTAAACAATTTTTTAAGACGAATTTCGTGCAGTTTTTTGGATCCTTCCGCAGAAGCAGCGCTTGCCGGACGGCAAATACCGATCAATGGAATATGACGCAAATTCATGGCCATGTGTGTCCAGGCGCCCATGTTGGCAGGTTCTTCTTGTGCCCAGATGATGTTTTTTGCTTTGTATTTGGCAAGAATGGCATCAATTTGTGCAGTTGGGAGTGGATACAATTGCTCGATGCGCACAAAAGCCATGTTTTTGACACCTAATTCGGCAGCCTTGACTTTCATTTCGTAATAGAATTTTCCACTGCAAAGCACAACAGTATCTACCGTTTTTGCATTTGCACTTGGATCGTCGAGTACTTCTTGGAAGCGACCTTTTGCCATTTCATCGAGGCTTGAAGTCGCGTCTGGGTAGCGCAACAACATTTTTGGTGAGAATACAACCAAAGGTTTGCGGAAATCGCGTTTGATTTGGCGACGCAATAAATGGAAGTGATTGGCAGGGGTAGAGGTATTGACAATCTGCATATTGAGGTCGGCACACTGCTGTAAGAAGCGTTCCATGCGGCCACTTGAGTGCTCGGCGCCTTGACCTTCATAGCCATGAGGCAATAACATAACAAGGCCTGTTTGTGTAGCCCATTTGTCTTCGCCGGCAGAAATAAATTGGTCCACCATAATTTGTGCCCCATTGAAGAAGTCACCAAATTGTGCCTCCCATATAGTGAGGCCTGATGGATTCGCTAAAGAATAGCCGTATTCAAAGCCCAACACTCCGTATTCAGAGAGCAAAGAATTATAGATGCTAAACGTGCCTTGTTTATCTTGCAACATATTTAGTGTCAGTACTTCTTCTTCGGTATCTTCGGTTTTAACTACTGCGTGGCGATGTGAAAAAGTTCCGCGCTCGACATCTTGACCGGAAATGCGTACGCCATGGCCTTCGTTAAGTAGGGTAGCATAGGCAAGCATTTCAGCGCTTCCCCAATCGAGTTTGTCGTTTTCGATGGCCGCCAAGCGGTCTTCAAAAATTTTAGCAATTTTTCGGAAGTATTTTTTACCATCAGGAAGGGTTGCCAATTTTTTTCCGAGTACTAGCAGTTCTTTCTTGGCAACGCCTGTTTCTGGCGAAACTTTGAAGTCGGCTTCATTTCCGTGGCGATAGTTCTCCCAGGTAAGGCTCAAGAAGTCATAGACCAATGCCTTTTCGTGTTTTCTGGATTGTTCGTATTCGTCTTCTAAAAATGCCTGATAACGCTGTTCAAATTGCTTGGCTTCTTCGGCATTTAAAATACCCTCGCGTTGCAATTGCTCTAGGTAAATTTCTCTAGGGTTTGGGTGTTTGGCAATGATGTTGTAAAGTTTAGGTTGAGTAAACTTTGGCTCATCACCTTCATTGTGACCATATTTACGGTAGCAAAGTAAATCGATGAAGATATCTCGGCTAAATGCTTGGCGATATTCCATTGCAATTTCGATGGTGGTAACAATTGCCTCGATGTCGTCGCCATTGACGTGAAATACTGGGCAAAGCGTTGTTTTGGCAACGTCGGTGCAATAGGTAGAAGTGCGGCCGTCGAGGTAGTTTGTGGTAAAGCCAACTTGATTGTTGACAACAATATGAATGGTCCCGCCAGTGCGGTATCCGTCCAGGCCAGCCATCTGAATGGTCTCGTATACTATTCCTTGACCCGCTACTGCAGCATCACCATGAATGAGCACCGGGCACACTTTATCTTCGGTTTGATAAACGTGGTCTATTTTGGCCCTAGCAATACCTTCAACAACCGTATTGACGGCCTCTAAGTGCGAAGGGTTTGGTGCAAGTGTTAGGCCAATTTTTTTACCGTCTTCTAATTCAATGTGCGAGGTAAAACCTTGGTGGTACTTGACGTCTCCGTCAAAGGTTGTTTCAAAATCAAACTCTTTTCCTTCGAATTCAGAAAAGATGTCGCGCGGACGCTTCTCAAAAATGTTTGCAAGGGTATTGAGTCGGCCTCGGTGCGCCATCCCCATTACAAAATACTCTACTCCAAGCGCGGCACCTTTATTGACAAGTGTGTCAAGTGCAGGAATAAGACCTTCTCCTCCTTCAATAGAGAAACGTTTTTGACCTACAAATTTCTTACCTAGGAATCCTTCAAAACCAGTTGCTTGATTGAGTTTTTCGTAGATTTTAATTTTGCGTTTTGGGTCGAAAACCGGACGGTTATTCAATTCAATTTTATTGCGAAACCAATCGATTCTTTCGGGGTCACGCATGTACATATATTCAATCCCGATAGATTGGCAATAGGTCAATTCTAGGTGGGCAATAATGTCTGAAAGTTTAGCAGCGCCGATTCCAATTTGCTCACCGGCCTGAAATACTTCATTGAGGTCTTGTTCTGTGAGCCCAAAATGCTCTATGGCTAGGTCTGGTGTGTGTTTGCGGCGATCTCGAACAGGGTTTGTTTTGGTAAATAAGTGCCCACGAGTACGGTAACCATTTATGAGATTGATGACCTTAAATTCTTTGACAAAGTTTTCAGGAATTTCTCCGGAAGACTCGTAATTCGTTTGGGCAAATTCGAAGCCCTCAAAAAATTTAGCCCAACCGAGGTCCACGCTAGAAGGATCTTGTTTGTACTGCTTGTAAAGATGGTCGATGGCTGAAACATCGGCATTGCCTACATATGAAACTTTATCCATGTTCTTATTTTGCTTTTTACAGTACAAAATTACTGAGCATTGGCGCTCATGTGAAGAAATTGTAAACTAAATCCAAACACTTTTTAATAGCCTCAAACAAAGCTAATCCTGAGGTGTTAAAGAAGTATGAGCACAGCAGTTTTTTTAGTTTTCCCTAATCAGCTATTCGAGTTTGTACCTCAGATTGCGGTGGTATCGGAGGCTTGGTTAATTGAAGATGATTTGTATTTCAAGCAGTATCTTTTTCATCAAAAGAAATTGTCATTTCACCGTGCATCAATGAATTACTACGCAGAAAAACTGCGGAATGAAAACGTAAATGTAAAATATTGGCAGCATTCAAGTGCCGCGCTTGAAAGTGTGTTCCAAGAATTGAGTTCAAGGCAAGCAGCCGCTCATTGCTATGACCCCGTAGATTATTTATTAGAAAGACGCTTGAAACGCTATGCTCAAAAATACAATGTGCTTATTCATTTTTGTGAAAATCCAGGATTTTTCAATTCGAGACAAACCAACGAGCGCCTTGTTCCGCACACAACAAAAAAGTATTTTTTAGCCGATTTTTATAAAAAACAAAGACTTCAGCTTGACATTCTTTTAGAGTCTGACGGTTCGCCGACAGGAGGCCGTTGGAGTTTTGATACCGAAAATAGAAAAGCTTTGCCTAAAGGCCTAGCCTTGCCAGAATTCCCTAGATATGAAAGCACGGGGTCAAAAAGCGCAGAACAAGAAATTGCGTATGAATTTCCCGAAAATCCCGGAGATCCATCCTTGACCGCATACCCGGTTACCCACGCCGAAGCCAAGAATGCGCTGGACTTTTTTGTGGGTCAATGCCTTCAAGATTTTGGCCCGTATCAAGATGCGTTTACCAACCAAACTACTTACGTCTTTCACTCGAATCTATCTACTGCTATCAATGCTGGACTGCTAACCCCTCACGAGGTGGTAGCACGTGTTGTGGCGGCATATGAAAATGGAAAAGTTTCCATTGAAAGTGCAGAAGGATTCATCAGGCAAATAACAGGATGGCGCGAGTTTGTGCGCTTGGTATACGAGCGCGTTGGTGTCGAGCAGCGCACTAAAAACTTCATGGATCATCAGCGAAAATTACATTGGAAACAACTCAAAACAAATAGTTTGTTAAAAGAGGTGGGTCAGAAAATTGAGCAACATGCCTATGCTCATCATATTGAGAGACTGATGTTGCTAGGCAATTTCTTTTTTCTTTCCGAGTTCCATCCTGACTCAGTATATCAATTCTTTATGGAACAATTCATGGACGCCTATGATTGGGTCATGGTGCCAAATGTATATGGCATGAGTCAGTTTGCCGATGGCGGCCGCATGACCACGAAACCCTATTTTTCTAGCTCCAATTACTTGAAAAAACAAGGGCTCAAATTTCAAAGTGAAGATGCCATCCTTTTTGACGCTTTGTTTTGGCATTTTGTCGATAAACATCAAGTATTCTTGCGCAAGAATATGCGAACGGCTCAGATGGTAGCTAATTGGAACCGAATTTCGCCAGAAAAAAAAGCGGCCCACTTAGAGCGGGCCGCATTGTATTTTCAAGAACTTGACTCACTTACTGTTTGATCAAGCGCTGTGTTGTTTGATAACCATTTTGCGAAATCCTAACTTGGTACATTCCGGCTTTGAAGTTTTCAATTTGAATGGTATTGATTCCTTTCTGAATTTTAGAAAGTGTTTGAACTTGTTTCCCTTGCAAATCTAAAATTTCAATTGAGGATACATTTTCTAAGTCTTTCAAATCGATAAATAATAGATCTTGGGCAGGGTTCGGGTATACTTGAACCACTGCTAGCGGATTTTCAACAACTCCCGCACCAGAGGTCAAATTCACAACATAATCTTCGGTTTCACCATATGTAGACGTACCACAAGGGTTAATAGCACCATCAGGTTGATATGAAATCCTGACACGCATGCGCACTTGACCTGTGACACTATTCAATGGAATCGTCACGTTAAAGGTGTTTGTCCAGCCTGTAGCTACTAGCACATATGCAACTTGTTCTCCAGCATCATTGAAGTCAAAGTCGTTGTTGAAGTCAATCCAAGCAGCTATTTCATCGTTGGTGTAGGCATTTGCTGTTGTGTTGTTGACGATAGCAGGCGTAATCGTTAGTGTGTAAGTATTTCCTTGTGCCAATGAAGTGGTATTATTTGTGAAGTCAGAATAACCATTGTTTCCACAGGCTGAAGTATTGTTAATGGTATTGAAGTTTACATTATTGATGTATTCATCACATACACCGCTTGCAGTACAAGGACCAGTCATGGCTGCAACTACAATATAATTATTTTTGGTTTCGATGTCACTGCCCTGTGCATTTGTTGCAGTAAGGCTGATGGTATATTGACCCACATTATTGAAGGTAATTTGTGGGTTTTGCGAATTTGCTGAACTTCCGCTGGCAAAGCTCCAGCCAGTTGTAGGGCTAACTGCCCAGGCCCAACTTGTCGGGATACCTGTGGAAAGGTCTGTAAAGCTAATTGTTGTACCTGGTGTTACATTTGTTGCAGAAGCAGAGAAATTGGCTACTGGTGCTACTGGCGTACTTGGTGTGCATGGGTCATTAGAACCAGCAAAAACAAGAAGGTTAGTGTTGGCTGGGTCTAGCCAAGGCTTTAATTGTTCAGCAGCTGTCGTGCCATTGTTTGTCCAGTGAAAAGCCATTTTTCCATATTGGTCTGGGGCCGATTGCGAGGTGCAAAAGGAACCTCCACCAGTTAATGTTCCAATAATATTGCCACCAGCGTTATCAAATAGCGGAGACCCAGAAGAACCTCCTTCTGTGACACCATGGCCGTTTGTATTGGCTGTCCAGACTACCCTCCAATGCGAGCCTGTTGCAGAACCCCATTGTGTAGAGACTGTGTTGCCAGAGAAAGTAGAAATCTTTTTGATGTCACCTGCTGGATGATGGATGCTAGCGCCACCTGTAGTTGCCGTGCTATTTGCATTCCAACCGTTCCAATAGGCATTGATATTCGCAGACTTCAGGTTGTTGATGACCGTCGCTTCGTTGTTGTTATTCCCAAGCTTCACCAATAAGAAGTCAGATCCTGAGTTGCCTCCGCCATCAGCAGCATCTGCAATTCGCAAACAACCCGTAACAAAGTTGCTGGCCAATGATCCGACACTGGTTGGATTTGTACAAGTTGGGGCTTCGTAGCGGAAATAAAATTTCCATTGATTCATGTTGGCTGCCGTAGCGCTAACGCCACAATGTAGTGCTGTTAAAAAGTAAGGTTTACAGTCTTGTGCAGTGTTGTTCACTAAAGAACCCGAACACCAACCAGCTTGATTCCCTTCAACCACATAAATACGAGCAACACCTCTTTTTTCGTCTTGCCACTGGTCACCAACTGGGCTGCAATTGATATTTACTTCGCATGGATCAGATTCATTTATTTTTTCAGAGGTATTGATGCCAGTAGAGCGATAATTATACATCACGCGATCAATATAGAGTTCAGAAGGTGTGGTATAAGCAGGCTCAGTGAGTGTTAAAACATGAACAGAACCCGGACACAACGCTGCATTAGCCATACCGTGAACTTCGACGTCTTTGCTAGTAAGTACAGGGTGCGCATCCTGACCTTGCAAGTTTTGTATGCGCAAAGTAGTGCCACCGTGTAAGGCAAATTTTTCAAAAAGATAACTCAAAGCCTCGGCGCCGTGTGTTTCAACAATGAGTTGCCATTGCTTAGAACCGTCTGGCAATGTGGTCCAAACGCCAGAATTATTCAAAGAAATATGACTTGGTAAGGCAACTCCGATGCGGTATAACACACCTTGTTTGTCGCGCAATTCGTCTTCTTGCGCAAGCTGTGTGAGGTTTGGTGCGTTCAGTTGTTTAACCGGAACATTTTTTCCGATTTCGAAGCGCGTTGCAACAGCTAAGTTACTTTGCGCCCAAACACTGAAATTAAGGGTTAAAAGGAGTAAGGAGAGGCGTAGAAATTTATGCATAGTTTAATAGTTTGTTGTAATTTCAACCAAAAATAATATTTTCATATCAAATTTCAATGCACAGGATTTGTATAGTTGAAGACGAGCAAAGTTTGCGCGACATGATCAGCCTTAACCTCGAGTTAGAGGGCTATACAGTACAGGCTTATGCAGACGGGCACATCGCCAATGAAGTCTTTGAGAAAACATTTCATTTTGACCTCATTATCTTGGACGTCATGTTGCCAAATGTTTCAGGTTTTGATCTTTGTCGGACCATCCGCCAGCACAGTCATGTACCTGTTTTATTTCTTTCTGCAAAAGGCACTACTGCAGATAGAGTTGCAGGCCTAAGATTAGGCGCCAATGATTATTTGGTCAAGCCATTTGATTTAGAAGAGCTTTTACTGAAAGTTCAAATATTACTTAATGGGTCTGTCCAACAAGATTTAACTACTACACTTCAAATCAACAATAAAGTAGTTAACTTCTCCACTTTTGAAGTGCGAGACCCTCAACAAAACATCCTGCACACCTTTACCAAACGCGAAATCCAGCTACTCGAATTATTCCATGAAAAAGAAGGAAAAGTCGTTTCAAGGCAAGAAATCTTAGATCGTTTATGGGGAGCTGAGCAAATACCCACGGCCCGCACCATAGACAACTACATCCTAACCTTTCGAAAATTATTCGAACCTAATCCAAAAACACCGCATCACTTCCATTCGATCCGTGGGGTAGGGTATAAGTTTGTTCGGGAGTAATTTAAGCAGCAGAGTGACGCTTTTCTCTAAACAAAAGCAAAAATAATACAGCCACCACAAGGGCATAGCCCGCGAATAGTAACCATGCACCATACCAGTTGGTTTGGCCGTCAGGCAGAATGTAATATTTCCCAATTAAAAAGCTACTCGCAACAGTGCCAATGTAGGCGCCAAAGCCATTTGTCATCATGATGAACAAGCCCTGAGCACTTGAGCGTATGCTGCTTTCGGTATTTGATTCAACGAACATAGAGCCTGAAATCAAGAAGAAATCGAAGGCCATTCCGTAGACAATGCAACTGAGAACTATGAGTGGTAGCCCGTAAGTGGCGTCGCCGAATGCAAAAAATCCGTAGCGCAAAACCCAGGCAAACAGCGCAAAAAGCATCACGTTTTTAATGCCAAAGCGCTTCAAGAAGAAGGGTATCGTCAGGATAAAAATCGTCTCAGAAACCTGAGAAATAGAATAAATGATGGTTGAATATTTTTCCACGAGTGTTCCTTTTGGGAAACTGCTCAAATAGGCATCTCCATACATATTTGAAAGTTGCAAGGCGGCACCCAATAAAATGGAGAACACAAAGAAAAGGGCCATGCGGTAGTCTGCAAATAACTTAAATGCATCAAGGCCCAATTGCGAAAACAGCGATTTTTTCTCTGAGGACTTGCCTTGGGGTGCACAAGCTGGTAAGGTAAAAGCATAGATGCCCAATGCAATGGCTCCGGTTGCAGCAATATAAAATTGAAACGAACTAGCCTTGCTACCGCTGAGGTTGGTAAGCCACATGGCGGCTATAAAACCTATGGTGCCCCAAACCCGAATAGGAGGAAAATCTTTTTGGACATCGAGGTTATTCATCTTTAAAATTCGGTAAGAAACAGAATTTGAGAGTGAAATAGAGGGCATATAGGCTAACATACCTCCAAAGACAATCCAATACAATAGCTCGTATTCGGCCATATGATGAAGGGCTGGAAAAGTTTGTTGAAGTGCTGCAATGTTTGGAATGAGTAGCATAAATGCACCGTAAGTGAGGTGTAAAATACCGTAAAGTCTTTCGGCGCGCATCCATTTGTCGGCGACTATTCCTATCAGCGACGGCATTAAAATGGAAGACAACGCAAGCGTTGAGAAAATGGCCCCAAATTGAGGAAAGGTCCAGCCCTTACCTTCGGTACAGTAAGTGCCGATTGTGGTAAGCCAAGCCCCCCAAACAAAAAATTGAAAAAAACTGAGGGCGGTAAGTCTGGTTTTAATTGCGGCGATTGAGTTCATCACGGATTTTTGAGGCTAATTCATAATCTTCGTTATCCAATGCCTCTTTGAGTTGTTGCTCTAGCTCTTCAGTAGCATAAATTTCCCACTCGTTGGGTGCATTGGAATCCTCTTCAAAGATATCATTTTCCTCTTCAAAACCATACGCTTCTTCAAGCGCACTTTGGGGCGTGCCACTCACTTCGTCAAGGATACTGTTGAGCGTCAGCATGGGTGCCTTGAAGCGAACAGCAATTGCAATGGCGTCTGAAGTGCGAGAATCAAGCTCGGTAATGAGTCCGTTTTGTTCACAAATAAGTTTTGAATAAAAAACCCCTTCTCTGAAACGGTAGATCAGAATTTCTTTTACGCTTACCCCAAAAGATTGTGCAAAAGCACGAAATAAATCATGGGTTAGTGGCCTTGATGGCACCATGTTCTCTAGCTCAACGGCGATTGCTTGTGCTTCAAAACCTCCGATTACAATAGGCAATTTTCGCTGACCATCTACTTCTTTGAGTGTCAGAACATAAGAGCCAGATTGTGTTTGGCTATAAGCAATACCCGAAATTTCGAGGCTGATTTTTTGCAACGGGCGTTTTTTAGAGTACGAAAACTTAGTGTTGAGCTGCTTTGAATTTCTTAACAGCTTCTGTAAATCTAGGTAATATTTCAAAAGCATCACCGACAATTCCGTAGTCTGCAGCTTTGAAGAAAGGTGCTTCTGAGTCTGTATTGATCACGACAATTACTTTTGAGCCGTTGACACCTGCAAGGTGCTGAATGGCACCAGAAATTCCGGCAGCAATATAGAGGTTTGGACGGATGGCAACACCTGTTTGCCCAACGTGTTCGTGATGAGGTCTCCAACCGATGTCGGCAACTGGGCGCGAACAGGCTGTAGCTGCACCAAGAGCGCTAGCAAGGTCTTCAACAATTCCCCAATTTTCAGGACCTTTCAAACCACGGCCGGCACTTACAACAAGTTCTGCCTCAGGTAATGGGATAGCTCCTTCAGGTTTTTTTGTCGCTAAAACTTTGATGGCGCTGTTGCCAGCTTGTGCATCAAATGCTTCTACAGCACAAGAAGCGCTATTGGTTTCTGGTTGAATACTGTTTGGCAAAAGCGAAATGATGCGTGTAGCTGTTTTCACAGCGACATAACCATAAGCTTTACCTGAAAACACATTTACTTTTACGTTTCCGTTGCCTTCTGGTAGTGCAACTGCACCAGCAACTAGACCGGCTTTGAGACGTACTGACAAACGTGGCGCTACAGCTTTCCCGACGAGGTCATGAGAAAAAATGATGGTGTTTGCACCTACTTTTTGAGCAGCGGCTGCAACTAATTTAACTAATTGACCAGGGTCTTGGCCATCTATGTTGGCATCTTGTAATACCACAGAAGCGCCGTAATTTCCTAGCGAAGCTAAGAGCGTCGCATCTGCATTTCCGTTAGTCACAACAGCGACTTCGGCACCTAATTTTTTAGCATATGTAACGGTTTCTAAAGCTGCTTTAGATAAACCATTGGCTGAATTGATGTAAACGAGATTCATAATTTACGGCTTAGATGACTTTAGCTTCGTTGTGTAATAAGGTAACGAGTTCGTCGAGGTTGTTTGGATCAATGAGTTTGACTGATGATTTTGCAGCTGGCATACTGTAGCTGGCATAAGACGTGAGTTCGTCTAGTGCAGCTGGGGCAACAACCGTAAGTGGCTTGGTGCGTGCTGCCATAATGCCGCGCATATTTGGAATGCGTTGTTCGGCCATTCCTTTGGCACAGCTTACAACTACTGGCGTATTCACTTCAACTTCCTGAACACCACCCACAATTTCGCGCTCTGCTTTCACAGTTGAACCTACAACATCTAGTTTGGCTGCAACTGAAATAAAAGGAAGTTCAAGGGCTTCGGCAAGCATACCTGCAACTTGTGAACCGTTGTAGTCAATGGTTTCTTTTCCTGTTAAGATGAGGTCAAAACCTTTTCCTTTCGCGTATTCGGCAATTTGCATTGCTGTAAAATAAGCGTCTGTGGCAGGAGCGTCAATGCGCACGGCGTCGTCGGCACCAATGGCTAAAGCTTTGCGAATAACGGCGTCGTCTGCGGCACTACCGACGGTAATGATCGTGACGTTGCCGCCTTGCGCTTCTTTGAGCTCGAGTGCACGCACAAGGGCGTACCATTCGTCATAGGGGTTGACAATATACTGAACACCATTTTCGTCAAATTGGGTGTCGCCATTTGTGAAGGCAATTTTTGACGTGGTGTCTGGGGCTTTTGAAATACAAACAAGAATGTTCATGTGTATTGATTTAATGCGGGGCAAAGTTAAGTAAAATTGCAAAAAAGAAACTTGAAAAGAATGTCAATAATGCGACTTTCTTCAATTCTGGGTCCAGCCTTGCAGGCTCGGTATTTTGCACCACATTTCTTAAATGAAGTGCAAAGCCAATAGCGGGTAATAAAGCGATGAATAGCCAATAATTCATGGCACTAATGGCGAGCAGATAAACAGTAAAAAACCAAGTAGCCATGCCAAAACTGATCAAAAATACATGATAATACTTGGCTTTCTGGAAACCTAGCTTCACGACCATCGTGCGTTTATTCATGCGGTTATCATTTTCGATGTCTCTGAGGTTATTGAGATTCAATACGGCAGTGCTCCAAAGGCCAATACTTACAGCCGGAAACAAAACAATCCATTCAAAAGCTTCTCCAAAAAGCATAAACACGCCTATCACACTTACAAGGCCAAAGAAAATAAATACCATGATGTCGCCAAGGCCTCGATAACCATAGGCGTTTTTTCCGACAGTATAGGTAATAGCTGCGGCAATACAAAGAATGGCGAGAATGACGTACGTATATATAGCCGCGGTCGATAAATTCTGAATGCTTAGTTTGATCAAATAAAAAGCGCTCAAAAGAGAAAAAATTCCTACTACCCACATGCCAACTTTCATTTGACGAGCCGTGAGTTGCCCACTTTGTATGGCTCGAGCTGGGCCTACACGCTGAGCGTTGTCTGTTCCTTTTTGGCTATCACCGAGGTCGTTTGCAAAGTTAGAAAGCACTTGAAAACCTATTGTAGTGAGCAATGCAAAGGCAAATATTTGTCCGTTATAGGCATCTAAAACAGCTGCTAGGCCTGTACCTACAATAATTCCTGAAAGAGAAAGCGGTAGCGTTCTGAGCCGCGCCGCATGGAGCCATGCTTTGATCATTTTTTATAGATTGGTACCGTGCTGCAAGGCTCGCCGTACATGATGGTTTTGACATATGGTTGCAAGAAGCGCACTAAATATGACATCGCAAACGCAGGGTCTTGGATATCAGCACAGCCTTTAATAATAATTCGTTGGTCTTGTATAGCGTCAATAGCAATACTGCAAATTTCTTCTTGAATGAGGGCTTTGGCCAATTCTAGTTCTGAGCCAACTTGACTATACACATTTTCTTTTTGCAAGGCAGAGCTCACTAACATAAAAGCCCATGTTGGGATAATCGCGTCAGTGCTACAATAAATAAAGACAGCTTTACCTTGATACGTAGCCCAATTGTGTGTTTTAATCCAGTCTCGAAAATCTTTTTCCTTGAGCACCAAACCTTGCCAAAGTTGTGCAGAAAGGTCGAGGCCAACCAATGACATTTTAGGTTTGTAATCAGCGAGATCTAGCTGAACCAAACCACTTTCCTTGACTTTATTTCTGATCAAATCTTCCACGGCCTAAAATTAGTCGTTCTTTTTGTATTGGTAAACAATGACGGTTGGCTTTTGGTTCTCCATTTCTTGTTGGGCTGCTTGTTGTTGGGCTTCTAGAGCGGCTTGCGCTGCTTCTAGTGCTGCTTGCTCAGCTTCAATTGCCCTGCGAAGGTCACCTTCAAAATCGGGTGGCTCAATGCCCAGCTCTTTTTCAATTTCATATTGATATTTTGGGCGCTGAGGACCTTGTTTGCGGTAAATAAACGCTAAGATTACCCCGACGCATAAACCTGCTAAATGTCCTTGCCACGAAACGCGTGGTTGGGTTGGAAAGATCCCCCAAATCATGGAGCCGTATAGGAAAACAATGAACAATGACAAGGCTTGTAGAGGTAAATATTTACGAAGTACGCCCGAGGTAAATAAAAAGCCCGCCAGCGCATAAATAATGCCACTCATGCCAATATGAATAGCGCCATTTGTGCCTCCGATAAACCACAAACCAAGTCCGGTAAAAAACCAGGAAAATAGAAATACACGCCAAGCAACAGCCTTGTACGAGTAGAATAATAAAGTCATTAAAAGAAAGGTAGGCAAACTATTGTTTAGGATATGCTTGATATCGCTGTGGGCATGAATCCAGGGCATAAAGAAAATGCCACGCAAACCGCGAATACTCATGGCCTCGAGTCCGTAACGCTGAAAATCAGAAGTAAAAAGGAAGTCTGCCCAATAGGCCAACCACATCACAATCAACACAAGTAGAGCGGGTAGCATGGCAGGCTTGAGGCTATATTCAAAATTGGGCTCAGGTCTCATGCCTTCGTGAAGGCAAGGATTATGCCACGCGTTTTTTGCTGACAGAGTGGCATACTTCACACCACCCTAAACACCAGCAAAATACTTCCGGTATCTGCAGAGATGTAGGCACTGCTTTCGAACGGAAATTCTATGCTGATGAAGCCGCAGGTTTTGAGTGCATGAGGTGGGTGTGCTAAATTCATCGCGAGGTCGCTGAGGCCATCATTGTGCCCAACTACTAAAATTTCTTCTGAGCAATTTTGGGCACAAATCAGTTTCAAGATTTCTTCCTTTTCAGCTAAATAAAGGTCATCGATGAAACGAATACTTGCCGAGGGCCAAAAATCTCGAATTTCAGCGAGTGTTTGACACGTGCGTTTGGCACTAGAACACAAAATTATTTTTGGATCAATGGGATGTGCTTTCAGGAAAGTTTTGAGCGCAGTTATTTGTTCGTAGCCACGGGGCAATAATTCGCGGTCGAAGTCAAGACCTGTAGTTGAATGAGTATTTGTTTTGGCGTGGCGTAAGAGGTGTAGTTTCATAGGGTATTTATTTCACCAACCTATCATACCTCCCCCGCATATAAATGACGATGCCTAAAACTACACCTGAGGTGTTGGCAAGGGCGTCCCAAACGGAGGGTTCGCGGCCAGGGATAAATGCTTGACCAAATTCTAAGAAGATACCAAAGAAAATCATCGTGATGATGAGCAACCAAAGTGGCCAACGTTGAAATACGATGAGGCTATTGAGGCTCAAAATAGCATAGGCAAAGGTGTGGCTGATTTTATCGTTGCTATAAACTTGTAAACTTGTCGGGGTACGCCAAGAAAAATAGATAATTCCAATAACTGTCAACACCCATGTAATTCGAAAGAACAGTTTCCAGTTCATTGATTTCATTTCTTCCATTGTGCAAGCGTTGGCAAAAGGGCATCTTTCTCAGAGAGCAGGATTTCTGAATGAGGCAATTGCCAGTCAATGCCGAGTGCAGGGTCGTTGTATAAGATACCGCCTTCGTGAGCTTTGCTGTAAACGTTGTCCACTTTGTAGGCAAAAACAGCAGTTTCAGACAGCACCACAAAGCCATGCGCAAAACCCCTAGGGATGAAAAACTGTTTTTTATTTGCTTCGCTTAAAAGAATGGTTTCGTATTTTCCGAAGGTTTTTGAATCTGGGCGTAAATCGACAGCCACATCTAGCACCTCACCTTGCAATACGCGCACCAATTTAGCTTGTGCAAACTCACCTTCCTGAAAGTGCAAGCCGCGTAAGACTCCGCGGCTAGACTTCGATTCGTTGTCTTGAACAAATGTTGTGGGTGCTATGTGCTCATCAAACCAGCTCTGCTTGAAAGATTCCATGAAATAGCCACGTGCATCTTCAAATAAAGTTGGTTCTATGGCTACTAAACCATCAATAGATGTTTGAACTACTTTCATTTGTCAAAGCGTTTGAGTAGGTATTGCCCATAACCCGTTTTAGAAAGTTCTTTGGCTAATTTTACCACCTGCATTTTATCGATGAAGCCCATTTCATAGGCGATTTCCTCAAGACAGGCAATTTTGAGGCCTTGGCGTTTTTCGATGGTTTGGATAAAACTACCCGCTTCTAATAAAGATTCGTGCGTACCTGTATCGAGCCACGCATAGCCACGGCCCATGAGCTCAACACGCAGGCTATCCGCATGCAAATAGTGCTCATTGACGGTTGTAATTTCTAATTCGCCTCTGTGCGAAGGTTTGATTTGTTGGGCAACTTGTACTACATCGTTTGTGTAAAAGTAAAGCCCTACAACGGCATAATTTGATTTGGGTTGGGTTGGTTTCTCCTCAATGGAAATGACCTTGCCATTGGTATCAAACTCGGCCACGCCGTAGCGCTCTGGGTCCGAGACCCAATAGCCAAAAACGGTAGAAGCGCGCTCTTCTTGGACGTTGGCGACTGCCTTTTGCAAGAGTTTGGAAAGGCCTTGCCCGTAAAAAATGTTGTCACCGAGCACCAAACAGACGTCGTCTGAGCCAATGAAATCTTTGCCAATGATAAATGCTTGTGCCAGACCATCTGGTGAAGGTTGCTCTGCATAACTGAATTTCAGACCAAGTTCTTCTCCGCTGCCTAAAAGTTTCTTGAAAAAAGGAAGGTCGTCAGGGGTAGAAATGATCAGAATTTCTTGAATACCAGCCAGCATCAGTACCGAAATGGGGTAGTAGATCATGGGTTTGTCATAGATGGGCAAGAGTTGTTTAGATACTCCTTTGGTGATGGGGTGTAGGCGTGTGCCCGAGCCACCTGCTAGTACTATTCCTTTCATGGCTTAACGGTTTGCATACATTTGTTCATAATAAGTTTGATAGGCTCCGCTTGTTACTTTATTGACCCAATCTTGGTTGTTGAGGTACCACTCTACGGTATTTTCAAGACCTTGCTCAAAGGTAATAGATGGTTTCCAACCCAATTCTGTTTCCAATTTAGTTGCATCAATGGCATAGCGCTTGTCATGGCCAGCACGGTCTTGAACGTAGGTAATGAGCCCTGCGGCACTGCCAGTTTGGCGGCCTAATTTTTGGTCCATGAGTTGGCACAAGAAGTGTACAAGTTCAATGTTTGTCCATTCATTGAGTCCACCCACGTTGTAAGATTCACCAACGCGGCCGTTATGAAAAATAGTGTCAATGGCACTGGAGTGGTCTTCTACCCAAAGCCAATCTCTGATGTTGTCACCTTTGCCGTATACCGGAAGTGGTTTTTCATGGATGATATTGTGGATCATCAATGGAATAAGTTTTTCTGGAAAATGATGAGAGCCATAGTTGTTAGAACAATTGCTCATTTTGATAGGCAAACCATACGTATGGAAATAGGCCATTACAAAATGATCCGAGGAAGCTTTGGAGGCTGAGTAGGGACTGCGTGGGTCATAAGGAGTGGTTTCTTTGAACAAACCGGTGTCGCCGAGGCTACCATAGACTTCATCCGTGGAGACATGATGAAATACGTGGTTGGTTTCGTTGCCCCATGCCGCGCGCGCTGCTTGCAAGAGTTGTACGGTGCCTACCACATTGGTCATGACAAATTCCATAGGGCCTTCAATACTGCGGTCTACGTGGCTCTCGGCAGCCAAATGAATAACATCTGTAATTTGGTGGCTTTCAAAAATGCGCTTTAGGGCTGCAGCATCGCAAATGTCGGCTTTTTCAAAGCGGTAATTGGCCGCGTTGTCGATGTCTTGGAGGTTTTCAAGGTTGCCCGCATAAGTGAGCTTATCGAGGTTGACTACCAAGTATTCAGGGGAGTTTTTAACCAAGCGTCGCACAACATGAGAGCCGATAAAACCTGCTCCGCCGGTTACAAGTACGTGTTTTTGAAAGTTCATGTGTATTTCTAAGATGTTATTTTGAAAAACGAATTACAAGGACCAATACGTGAGGTCTTGAATTTGATTGCGGTACGAACCCTTGACATCTACCAAAATTCCTTTGCCATCTTTCAAGAGCGTCTTGAAGTAGGCTTCGTTATAGTACGCAAATTCTTCGTGGTTTACTGCCACAATAATGGCATCGTAGTCATGGCGCAATTCTTGACAAAGACCAACGCCGTATTCGTGTTCTAGTTCAGCAGAACTGGCGTGTGGGTCAATGACATCTACGTTAATCTGAAACGATTGCAGTTCTCTGATGACGTCAATGACTCTGGAATTGCGGATATCTGAGACGTTTTCTTTGAAGGTAGCGCCCATGACCAAAACATGTGCTTCTTGGATCATTTTGCCTTGGGCAATGATCTTTTTGGCGGTTTGTTTCCCAATGTAAAAGCCCATAGAGTCATTGACATAGCGCCCAGAGTTGATGACCTTACTGTGGTACCCTACTTGCATGGCTTTGTGCACTAAATAATAGGGGTCAACGCCGATGCAATGCCCACCTACAAGACCTGGGTAGAAATGCAAGAAGTTCCATTTGGTACCAGCAGCCTCTAGTACATCAAAAGTATTGATGCCTAGTTTATTAAAAATGATAGACAACTCATTGACCAACGAAATATTGACATCGCGTTGGGTGTTTTCTACAATTTTGGCAGCTTCTGCTACCTTAATACTTGGCGCACGGTGTACCCCCGCAGCCACTACCAATTCATAGACTTTAGCGACTTCTTCCAGAGAGCTAGCGCAAGAACCTGAAACTATTTTGATGACATTTTGCAAGGTGTGTTGTTTGTCTCCGGGGTTGATGCGCTCTGGGGAATAACCCACTTTGAAGTCTTCTTGGAATTTGAGCCCTGACACTTTTTCTAAGATAGGAATACAGTCTTCTTCGGTGCAACCAGGGTAAACCGTTGATTCAAACACCACGTAATCGCCTTTCTTGAGCACTTGCCCAACTGTGCGGCTGGCGCCAAGCAAGGGTTTGAGGTCTGGAAGGTTAGAGTGGTCAATGGGCGTCGGGACCGCCACAATAAAAAATGTAGCCGCCCGTAGGTCTTCGATGTTTGAGGTAAACAGAATGCTGCTGTTTTCAAAATCTGTGGCAGTCAGTTCCCTGGAGGGGTCTTGACCCTTGCGCATCATGTCAACGCGCTCTTCATTGATGTCAAAACCAATGACATCTATCTTTTTGGCAAATTCAAGCGCAATGGGTAAGCCTACATAGCCCAGGCCAATGACAGCTAATTTGGAGTTTTTATCAATGAGGTCTTGGTAGATCATGGCTTGTTATTGATTCGAAAATTGTGCGTCGCGGACTTGATAAATGCGTTCAATGATTTCTACAACCTTGAGGCCTTCAAGGGCGTTGGTGGTAGGCGACGTGCGGCCATTGAGTGTATCAATGACGTTTGTGATGACATAATTATGGTTAGCTGCTGAGCCTTTATAGGGGCCGTAGTCATTGCCAGGGTTGGTAGGGGCTAGTTCGGGCATTTCATAGCCGCTGATATTACAAACTTCTACTTCATTCATATATTGTCCACCAATTTTTACCGAACCATTTTTTCCGATAATCGTCATGGATGATTCTAAGTTTTGGTTGGCGACTGAAGTAGAGTAGTTGAGGCAACCCATACCGCCATTGATGAAATCAAAACTCACAAAGCCAGAGTCTTCGAAATCGGTGTAGTCTTGGTGATTGAAGTCGGCAAATTTGCCTTGAATGTTGGTGATGTCACCAAACAACCAATACATGATATCAATAAAGTGGCTAAACTGTGTAAAAAGGGTGCCGCCATCGAGGTCTTTGGTACCTTTCCAGCCACCTGCTTTGTAATAGCGTTCGTCACGGTTCCAATAGCAATTGAGTTGCACCATATAGATATCTCCTAGAACTTTGTTTTCGATGAGGTCTTTGATCCAAACAGATGGTGGTGAATAGCGGTTTTGCATGACGCAAAAAACTTGTTTGGAGGCCTGCAATGCTTTATAAATCACTTGCTCGCAGCTTTCTTTGCTGAGGCCCATCGGTTTTTCACAGACTACATGTTTGCCTGCCTCAAGCGCTTTGATGGCTTGCTCGGCGTGGAGGCCATTTGGTGTACACACATTGATGACATCATAGGCAAGATCGCTGGCTAAAAGCTCGTCAAGAGAACTAAAAAAGGGCACCTGAAAATCTTGGGCACCGCAAGCCTCGGCTCCGCGGGGGTCTACTAATGCCACGAGTTCGCCCTCGGCGTCTCTGCGAACCATCTCGGCGTGGCGCTTGCCAATGTGGCCTGCCCCTACAATTGCAAACTTGATATTACTCATAAATGCGTTCTACTTTTGCGTTTTGAAGTTGATATTTTTGGCCACTTTCAGGGCAAATAGCCAGCCCTTCTGTATCAAAATGGAGGCGTTGCCCATATTCTGACATCCAACCAATTTGCCTGGCGGGGTTACCCACCACTAGGGCATAGGCCGGTATTTCTTTCGTGACAACCGCACCAGCTCCAATAAAGGCAAAGGCCCCAATATTGTGGCCGCACACAATTGTGGCATTGGCCCCAATGCTGGCACCCTTTCCTACGTGTGTTTGTAAGTAACTATCTCTGCGGTTAACCGCACTGCGGGGGTTGAGCACGTTGGTGAACACACAACTTGGGCCCAAAAAGACGTCGTCGTCGCAGCTGACACCCGTGTAAATGCTCACGTTGTTCTGCACCTTGACATTTTTACCTAAAACAACAGCTGGTGAAATCACGACATTTTGCCCAATGTTGCAGTTTTCTCCGAGCTCGCAGCCGGGCATCAGGTGAGAAAAATGCCAAATCTTGGTGCCTGCACCAATTAGGCAACCTTCGTCAATGACAGCAGTGGGGTGGGCAAAATAG
>JBJTCG010000046.1:0-3243 GCA_046091725.1 Flavobacteriales bacterium
CCCTTCAATGTGGTCATATTCATGCTGAATGATGCGCGCTGCGTATCCGTCATAGGTTTCTTCATGAAATTCCCAGTTTTCGTCGTAATAAGTAATGACCAATTTTTCATGACGAGTCACGTTTTCACGGATGCCTGGAATAGATAAACAACCCTCTTGAAAAGCCCATTTATCACCAGTTTCTTCCTCTATGATTGGATTGATGAATACTTTTTTAAATTGTTCGATGCCGGCTGCCTTCGGATCAGGTTCGTCACCTTCTTCATCCGCAAACGGGCTTCCATCGACGATAAATAAACGAATACTTTTGCCAATTTGAGGAGCAGCAAGACCAACTCCTTTGGCATGATACATCGTTTCAAACATATCGGCGATGAGTTTTTGTAAGTCAGGATACTTTTCGTCAATTTCAACAGCTTCTTTCTTCAAAACTGGGTCTCCGTAAGCTACAACAGGTAAAATCATGCTACAAATTTAGTAAGGATTAGCTTTGACTCAGAAAATCTTGCAAAATGAGTGCCGCTGCCACTTGATCAATGAGCGATTTATCTTGTTTTTTCTTCTTGTTGCCCGACAACGCAATGGCTTGACTTGCCATTTTAGAAGAATAACGCTCGTCAAACAATTGGATGGGTAATGCGGGGAATTTTTTTTCGAGTACACCCTTCAGTAAACGTACATTTTCAGTGATGTGTGAATCTGAGCCGTCGAGTCGTGTCGGGAATCCTATGACTATTTCTGCAATTTGTCTTTTAGGAATTTCGAGTGCCAACCATGTTTCTAAATTCTCTGAAGGAATGGTTTGTAAGGGACTGGCGATGATCCGATTGGCATCGCTAATTGCCAAACCACAACGCTTGATACCAAAATCTATACATAATACAACCGACACGGCTCAAATTTACGGAGTATTTGTAATTTCGTAATTGTATGCGCAAAAGATTTTGTTTTATCGGACTTCTCTTGATGGTTCTATTATTTGCTTGTCAAGAGAATGACAAACAGATTAATGAACCTATTTTTGACCATCTCGGCAATCAATTTACACAATCTTTTGACGGGCTTGAAGCCTTTTTGAATTACCAGGAAAAAATTGAAAATAAAAAAGATCTATTAAAACTGAGTTCATTGCTTTTCACCGAAAAAGACGGCAATACATATCAGTCAGTGGCCTTTCTTTAAAAAAACGGCGATATCGCTAAAGCTCAAATCAACGCAACAAATGCTGAGAAAGGGCAGCAAATTCAATACACGTTCTATTTTCTCAAGGGTGTATTGAGTATGGCAGAAGTAAATTTTAATCAGGTTTCGAAGAATTTCAGTTACCGCATATTCTTCAATGCCCAACAAAGCCCTATTGCAACCTACATGCACCGTATAGTCGATGCTGAACAAGCAGCTGATATTCAATATGTACCTTGCAAAAACCAACCATGGCTCAATCTGAAAATTGAAAAATCCCTCCAACAACTCTCTGATATGCAGAACCAAGAGGGCGACTTCAGCTTATATTTCATGGGTTTCAATGAAGCCTACAACAAACAATTCATTGAATTTGGCAATGAAAACTTCAGCACCAACCTCGCTTTCATCCCACAAGAAGAACTCGTTCAAAGAATCAAAAAATCACCACAATCTTACCACTCAACCCTATTCCAAATTCAGTTCGAGGAAATCACTGAAGCCTCCGGTTTCAGTTATCAATTGCTCACTGACATCCAAGAGAAATAGCGCATGATACAAATTGCGCTCTTCAGAATGCAACAAAACATAGGGTTTATTCGTCTTAAGTAACTGTACTTACCTTTTTTCATGAAAAAACTATTACTTCTCCTCCTAATTCTCTCAAGCTCTCCACTATTTTTCGGACAAAATGTCAAAGTTTCTGGACGCTTAGTGGATACCAGCGGAACAGCCGCCATTAAAGAAGCCAGCATCATGGCCATTCGCCTGCGCGACTCCGTTTTGCTCAGTTATACACGCAGCAATCAAAACGGAGAATTTGTTTTGCAAGGTCTGCCAATTGATTCGTTTCAGGTAGTCATCGAGCATCGCAACTGGACTCCTCGTAGCATTTACATCATGGCTTCCAAACAAAAAACAGTTTTTGAACTTCCCGATATTCGCTTGTTTCCTAAAATTCAGGAAGTCAAAGAAATTGTGGTTACCAAAAACCGCAATGCTATGTATTTCAATGGCGACACCCTTGTATTTGTAGCCGATTCCTTTAAGGTTGCTGAAAATGCAGTCGTGGAAGATCTCCTAAAAAAATTGCCTGGTATCAAAGTTGAAGATGATGGCTCTTTGACCTCGCAAGGAAAAGAAATTAGTAAAGTACTTGTCGATGGCGATGAGTTTTTTGGATCTGACCCAACAATTGCCACTAAAAACTTGGCCGCCAAAGGCGTGGAATCTGTACAGGTTTATGAAAAGAAAAATGAAGATGCAGCTGCTGGTGAAGACGATAAAATCCAAGTATTGGATCTGAAACTCAAAGACGAAGCTAAAAAAGGATATTTCGGAAAAGCATCAGTTGCCTCCGATTTTAACCAAGGTTCCGCAGACAAAGCGTTCTATGAGAGTGAAGTATTATTCAACAAATTCAACAAAACCCAAAAAATTTCTGTGTTTATGTTGGCCTCTAACACACCTAAATCAAGTCTTGGGTTTGGTGACATGAATAAATTTGGATTAGACAACGAACTCAACGATTCTGGCCTCAATTTCTGGGACCGCGATTCCAGAGGAAATAAGTCTGGTATTCCTCAAACGCTTAAAACAGGTATCTATTACAATGACCGACTTTCTAAAAAGGTGAAGTTGGGTCTTAATTACGCTTATTATCAAAGCGAACTTCAAGCAAATTCGAGCAGTCAGTCACAGTATTTTTTAGCAGATAGCTCTTACTACACCAAAGATTCTTCCAATAACCGTACGCTTTCTACTTCGCATCGCCTGAACATGACACTAACCGTGGACCTTGATTCGTTAACCAAACTAGAACTCAAACCTAATTTACACCTCGACGGCGGCGACCAAAACAATACATCGATTAATGATTTTAGAAACAACAGCTTTAATTCTTATTTGCTAACCAATGTCAATAACAGCTATGTTTCGACTGGTTTGAGCAGCCGTTCTGAAGCCTTGTTGAGAAGAAAATTCGCCAAAGCTGACCGAGAACTTGAAGCAAAATACATCCTCAATTACAACGACAACTCCTCAGATGGCAGCTTAAAAACC
>JBJTCG010000047.1:0-3590 GCA_046091725.1 Flavobacteriales bacterium
TGTTTTTACCCATGAAATATGATAAAATGGAGTCAATAGATGCGTCTTTGGTCAGGATCACGGGCTCCAGACGGATGTTTTCGCCGATAAAATGGATGAATTCGTCTGGTGAAATCTCACCGAGTCCTTTGAAGCGCGTGATTTCAGGATTTTTACCGAGCTCGGCAATAGCTGCTCTTCGTTCGTCTTCAGAGTAACAGTAAATGGTTTTTTTCTTGTTGCGGACCCTAAACAATGGCGTCTGAAGCACATAAACATGGTTTCTTTTGACTAAATCAGGGAAAAACTGCAAGAAAAACGTCAGCAATAACATGCGAATGTGCATGCCGTCTACATCGGCATCGGTTGCAATTACAATGCGGTTGTAACGCAAGTTATCCATGTCTTCTTCGATGTCAAGCGCCGCTTGAATCAGGTTAAACTCTTCGTTTTCGTAGACTACTTTTTTTGTGAGGCCGTAACAATTCAAGGGCTTTCCGCGCAGTGAAAAAACCGCTTGCGTATTGACGTTTCTTGATTTGGTAATCGAACCACTCGCTGAATCTCCTTCGGTGATAAAAAGAGTGGTTTCCTCGCGGTGTTCATTTTTGAGATCGGTGAGATGCGTGCGACAATCTCGCAATTTTTTATTGTGTACACTCGCTTTTTTGGAACGATCACGGGCCAATTTTCTGATACCTGCTAAGTCTTTGCGCTCGCGCTCTGATTGCTTGATTTTTTTCTCGATGGTTTCGGCGACATCTGGGTTGCGGTGCAGGTAGTTATCGAGTTTGTCCTTGAGAAAATCATTGATAAAGGCGCGCATTGACTTACCCCCGGGTTCAATTTCTTGAGACCCTAATTTGGTTTTGGTCTGCGATTCAAATACGGGTTCAATTACTTTGACGGCAATTGCAGCCACGATGGATTGCCTGATATCTGAGGCCTCGTAGTTTTTATTGTAGAAATCGCGGATAACCTTTGCTACTGACTCACGAAATGCACTTTGATGCGTTCCGCCTTGCGTGGTATGTTGACCATTGACAAATGAGTAGTAGTCTTCGCCGTAGGTGCGGCCATGTGTAAAAGCTACTTCGATGTCTTCGTCCTCCAGGTGAATGATCGGATATAGTGGATCACCGTCCATGTTGTTTTCAAGGAGGTCCTTGAGTCCGTCTTTGGAGTTGTATTTTTCACCGTTGTAATATATAGAAAGACCGCGATTGAGGTAGCAGTAATTCCACATCATTTTGTCGAGGTAAGCCGTTTTGAAGGCATACTTTTTAAAGATACTGTCGTCTGGGACAAACTCTACGTATGTACCATTGGCTTCGTCGGTTTTTTCAAGTGCTATTTCTGAAACGAGTTCACCGCGTTCAAAAATGGCGCCTTTTTTCTCGCCTTCACGAACAGAATAGACCATAAAGTAAGAAGAAAGCGCATTCACCGCTTTGGTTCCTACCCCATTCAGACCTACTGATTTTTTAAAAGCTTTGGAGTCATATTTACCGCCGGTATTCATTTTGGACACAACCTCAACGACTTTTCCAAGCGGAATGCCCCGACCATAGTCACGGATGGACACCTTGCCATCTTTGACTTTGATATCGACGCGCTTGCCATTCCCCATTACAAATTCGTCAATACAGTTGTCAACAACCTCTTTGACAAGAATGTAAATACCGTCATCGGCAGCAGCGCCGTCTCCTAACTTACCGATATACATCCCGGGACGCAAACGGATGTGCTCTTTCCAATCGAGTGAGCGTATATTATCTTCGGTGTACTGAGTTTCAGCCATGTAGCGCTTCAAAATTTAGAACAAACAAAAATAACAATCTATTCCGCTTGCAAGACAAGCTCAAAAGGGAAATTATAAACCGAATTTGTTGATAACAATGGGATTTAGGCTATCTTTGGGCTCAAATTGAACAAGAATTATGGCAACTACTGCAGATATCCGCAACGGATTGTGCATCAAGCACAACGACAAGCTTTTTCAGATCATTGAATTTCAACACGTTAAACCGGGTAAAGGTCCTGCTTTCGTCAGAACCAAAATGAGACAAATTGAGTCTGGAAAAGTACTTGACCACACCTTTTCAGCTGGTCACAAAATTGAACCTGTTCGCATTGAAAACAGAGAATATCAGTACCTATACCAAGAGGCTGATACTTATATTTTCATGAACAATGAAACTTTTGAGCAAGTCAATATTCCGCTCAAAATGGTTGAAAAACCTGGTTTTCTTCAAGAAGGCATGACCGTCAATATTTTATTTCATGCCGAAGAAGAAGCACCGCTTGTGATTGAATTACCAATGTACATTATTTCTGAAGTAACATACACAGAGCCAGGTGTCAAAGGCGATACAGCTACTAATTCCATGAAACCTGCAACAATTGCAACTGGCGCCGAGGTAAAAGTGCCACTTTTCATCGACAATGGTGAGATCATCAAAATCGACACACGCACAGGCGTTTACGTTGAACGCGTCAAAGGATAATTCAAATGAAAAACACCGCCCTCACACATAAACACATTGCACTTGGAGCCAAGATGGTGCCCTTTGCTGGTTACAACATGCCGGTTCAATACGAAGGGGTTAACGCAGAACACGAAACAGTTAGAAATGGCGTTGGTGTTTTTGATGTATCGCACATGGGCGAATTTTTACTCAAAGGCCCAAATGCGCTTGCGCTCATTCAAAAAGTTTGTAGCAATGATGCTAGTGTGCTATTTGACGGAAAAGCACAATACAGCTGTTTGCCTAACGGCAAGGGTGGTATCGTAGACGACCTCATTATTTATCGCATCGATGCTGAAACATACTTTATTGTGGTAAATGCCTCTAATATTGAAAAAGATTGGAATTGGTTCAGTAGCCACAACGATTTAGGTGTCGAGATGCAAAACCTTTCGGATGCTTATTCTTTGTTAGCTATTCAAGGCCCAAAAGCTGCGGAGGCGATGCAAGCGCTTACTGAAATCGACCTTACCAATATGACTTACTACACTTTTCAGTACGGCACTTTTGCTGGCATTGAAAACGTAATGGTTTCAGCAACTGGCTACACAGGTTCAGGTGGTTTTGAAGTTTATGTAAAAAACGAAGACGCCGAAAAACTCTGGGATGCCGTATTTGAAGCAGGTGCACGATTCGACATCAAACCTATTGGGCTTGCAGCCCGCGATACCTTGCGCTTAGAAATGGGCTTTTGCCTCTATGGCAATGACATCGACGACACCACTTCTCCACTCGAAGCTGGCCTCGGCTGGATCACCAAATTCACCAAGGACTTTACGGATGTCGAGTTCCTTAAAAACCAAAAAGAACAAGGACTGAGCAAAAAGTTGGTGGCTTTTGAAATGGTCGACCGCGGAATTCCGCGTCATGACTACCCTATTTTAGATGCGGCCGGAAACACCATCGGTAAAGTTACCTCTGGTACGATGTCGCCAAGCATGAAAGTTGGTATAGGTTTGGGCTATTTTCAAATTGCTAATGAACCGCTTTACTCCGAAATCTTTATTGAAATTCGAGAAAAAGGCGTTAAAGCCAAAGTGGTAAAACTACCTTTTTACAAAGCATAATTCATCCTTTTCACAT
>JBJTCG010000048.1:0-4721 GCA_046091725.1 Flavobacteriales bacterium
TCATCCGAACAAGATTGGTCAACGCAAGAAGCTACGCAGGGGCAAGCAAATCCGGCTCAAAGCGCACATGATTTTGAGGCGCAAGTTTTTGCAGAAACAGGAGGAGAGGCTGCGCGGGCACAAATCAAACAACAGAGCCAAGCTCGAATTCAGCAACTCAAGCAACAAGGTCAGCCTACAACAGTGCAAACGAATTCTTCCAACGCTAGCCCGAATCAATATGCCGGAGCAGTTATGGTTGATTTCAGTGTAACGGGCCGTTCAGCCTATGATCACAATACTTGGTACGTTCGTAATCCAGGTTATACTTGTGGCTTTAATGCTGCAGGTACTGTTTACATTGAGGTAGAGGTTGCTGGTTCAGGTCGTGTAGCAGCTGCCCAATATGTCGCTACAAAAAGCACAAATGCAAGTCCTTGCATGATTGAACAGGCTCTGAAATACGCCAAAATGTCTCGCTTTACTGATGGCTCCTCAAATGCAAAAGGCTATATTAGGTATAGATTTGAGGCGCAATAACTTATGCTCGACGCACTTTCATCCGTCAAAACAATACTGACGAAATATTAAGCAATAACTTGATGAGATATTAAATATTTAGTTATATTTGATCCAAAGTTTGTTGATTATGTATATCGCTCAGAATCTTAAAAATATCCGAAAAAGAAAAGGCTTATCCCAAGAGGAAATGGCTCAGGAACTCAAGCTTAACCGTTCTACTTACAGCGGATACGAAAACGAAGTAGCTCAACCCAACCTAGAGTTACTTCTTGTCATTGCACAATCAGAGCATTTACCCCTTGAATCTATGCTCACCACAGACCTTTCCAAATTAACGAATACTGAGTACGAAGCGCTCTGCAGTTCCTGGAAACAAGGAGCAACAGGTCAACATTTAAGGGTCTTGACCACCATTGTCAACGAAGACAACGAAGATACCATTGAACTTATCCCTGAAAAAGTAAGAGCTGGCTACACGGCAGGTTACTCAGATCCAAGCTATCTGCAAGAATTACCTACGCTCAGGTTGCCATTTCTTTCCAAAGATCGCAAATACAGGGCTTTTCCGATCGCCGGTGATTCAATGCCGCCTGTAGTGCATGGCTCTTATGTTGTCGGGGAGTTTGTTCAAGATTGGCTTGGTTTGCCGTCTTCAGTGCCATGTGTTGTCGTTACCAAAGATGACGGCATTGTCTTTAAATATTTACATAACCATCTCAAAGACAAGCAATCATTTACCTTAGCCTCTACTAATCCTTTATATGCGCCCTATGACGTTCATGTTTCAGAAGTGCTCGAAATTTGGCGATTTGTATCCTACATTTCCAAAGAATTACCTGATGTTCAGCTCGATCACGCGAGCATTGGTGTAGGTCTTAGAACCATCCAAGAAGAGCTGCAAAAAGCATTGCAACTCCGTAAATAGTACGACAACCTCCTAAATACTCGCACTGCAAAGCTTTCTCAATCCGTTGTTTCTACCTATCTTTGCATTTCAATTTTTTTATCTATGACCATCGATGTTTCTTTTCCGGATGGCAACGTTCGTAAGTATGACGCCGGAACTACTGCATTACAAATCGCTCAATCCATTTCAGAGGGCTTGGCAAGAAATGTACTTGCTGCCAAAGTAAATGATAATGTACAAGATGCTACTTTGCCTCTTCATACATCATGTAGTCTTCAATTGCTCACCTGGAATGACCTCGAAGGTAAGTCTACCATGTGGCACTCTTCTGCCCACCTCATGGCCGAAGCTCTTGAGTTTTATTACCCGGGCATTAAATTGGCAATTGGCCCTCCTGTAACCAACGGCTTTTACTACGACGTTGACCTCATGGAGCACAGCATTTCGGAGAAAGACCTCGAAAAGATTGAAGAAAAAATGAAAGAATTGGCACGCCAAAAAAATCCTTTCATTCGCCAAGAAATTTCAAAGGCCGAGGCCATTGCTTATTTCCAAGAAAAGCAAGACCCATATAAACTCGAGTTGCTCTCTGAGCTCCAAGATGGCACCATTACTTTCTACACCCAAGGAAACTTCACAGACCTTTGCCGTGGCCCTCATATTCCAGATACCGGTTTTATCAAAGCGGTCAAACTCACGGCAATTGCCGGGGCATATTGGCGAGGCGACGAAAAAAACAAACAACTCACTCGTATTTACGGAATTACTTTTCCGAAGCAAGCTGAGCTCACAGAATACCTCGAGCGTGTCGAAGAAGCCAAGCGCCGTGATCACCGCAAACTTGGCAAAGAGCTCGAGCTCTTTACTTTTAGTCAAAAAGTAGGGCAGGGCTTGCCGTTGTGGTTGCCTAAAGGTGCGGCACTCCGCGAGCGCCTCGAAAACTTTTTGAAAAAAGCACAGCGCAAAGCTGGTTACCAACAAGTCATTACCCCGCACATTGGCAACAAAGAGCTCTATGTTACATCGGGGCACTACGAAAAATATGGTGCCGATTCTTTTCAACCGATTCGCACCCCAGATCCAAACGAAGAGTTCTATCTCAAGCCGATGAACTGCCCGCACCACTGCGAAATTTTCAAAAGCAAACCACGATCTTACAAAGACCTTCCGGCTCGATTTGCCGAATTTGGTACCGTCTACCGCTACGAACAATCTGGAGAATTACACGGCCTTACTCGTGTTCGTGGTTTTACCCAAGACGACGCTCATATCTTCTGTACACAAGAACAAGTAAAAGAAGAATTTAAGAATGTAATTGACATCGTTCTTTACGTGCTCAAGACTTTGAAATTTGAAAATTTCAAGGCTCAAATCTCACTCCGAGATAAAGAAAACCGTGCTAAATACATCGGTTCCGATGAAAACTGGCAAAAAGCTGAGCAAGCAATTATTGATGCTGCCGCTGAAAAAGACCTGCCAACTGTCGTAGAATACGGAGAAGCGGCTTTCTATGGCCCTAAGCTAGATTTCATGGTGCAAGATGCCCTCGGACGAGAATGGCAATTAGGTACTATCCAAGTAGACTACAATTTACCGGAACGTTTCGAACTTGAATACATCGGAGCAGACAATCAAAAGCATCGACCAGTCATGATTCACCGTGCGCCGTTCGGTTCTATGGAAAGATTCGTTGCCGTTTTGCTCGAGCATTGTGCCGGAGATTTCCCATTATGGTTGTCGACAGAACAATTTATTGTCTTGCCAATCTCCGAGAAATACAACGACTACGCAGAAAAAGTTTTAGAATTCCTAAATAATTCCGATATTCGCGGACTTATTGACGATCGCAACGAGAAAATCGGAAAGAAAATTCGCGATGCTGAACTCAAAAAAGTACCTTTTATGCTCATTGTTGGCGAAAAAGAAGCCGAAACCGAAGCAGTCTCTGTCAGACAGCGCGGTGTTGGTGATCACGGTAGCATGAACCTGGACAATTTTGCGGCTTTGATCCAGGAAGCAATTGCCGCAGAATTGGCTTAAGTTGAACTGAAATACTGAATGAGAAGAAACTCAAAACCGTTTGTAAAAAGAGAAGAGGCTGCTCAGCACCGCATCAATGATAAAATTTTTGCGTCTGAAATCCGCCTTGTAAATGATGGTGAAGAACCTCAAGTAATGAGCGTTGCCAAAGCAATTGCTCTTGCCGAAGAACAAGAACTTGACCTCGTTGAGATTTCTCCAAATGCCAATCCACCTGTTTGTAAAATCATGGACTATAAAAAGTTCATTTACAATCAGAAGCGCAAGCAAAAAGAATTAAAAGCAAAGCAGAGCAAAGTAATTTTGAAAGAAATTCGTTTTGGTCCCAACACCGATGATCACGACTTCGCTTTCAAACTAGCTCACGCTAAAAAGTTCCTTGAAGAAGGTAGTAAGGTAAAGGCCTACGTATTTTTCAAAGGACGCACCATCGTGTTCAAAGACAGAGGAGAGATACTATTGCTCAAGTTTGCCCAAGAACTCGCAGATTTAGGAGCCGTAGAACAACTCCCTAAGTTGGAAGGTAAAAAAATGATCTTAATGATCAACCCGAAAAAGAAATAAGAAGCTGATATATAAGTTTAACACAAAAAAAAGGAAGTCAAATGCCTAAAATGAAAACAAAATCCAGTGCAAAGAAGCGATTCACCATCACTGGAAGTGGCAAAATCAAGCGCAAGCACGCTTTCAAGAGTCACATCCTTACCAAAAAAGCAACAAAACGTAAGCGCAATCTTACGCACGCAGGTTTGGTACACGATGCAGACCTTTCGAATGTTAAGTTGCAATTGTGCATGAAATAGTCACTTAACGGTTATTAAATTGTAGAACCCGGTACCGAGTCCCTAAGTCTTCATCCGAAGCACTCTTTGCCAAAAAATTTAAAATTATGCCAAGATCAGTAAACCACGTTGCATCAAGAGCTCGCAGAAAGAACTTGATGAAATTAGCCAAAGGATACTTTGGTCGTCGTAAAAATGTCTGGACAGTTGCTAAAAACGCCATTGAAAAAGGTTTAGTTTATGCTTACTCTGGACGCAAGCAAAAGAAAAGAAATTTCCGTTCATTATGGATTACCCGTATCAACGCTGGCGCACGCCAACACGGTATGAGCTATTCACAGTTTATGGGAGCCGTACACAAAAGTGGAATCGAACTCAATCGCAAAGTACTTGCTTATTTAGCCATGAACCACCCTGATGCCTTCAAAGCAATCATCGAGACGGTAAAAAAATGATCTTAATGATCAACCCGAAAAAGAAATAAGAAGCTG
>JBJTCG010000049.1:0-17916 GCA_046091725.1 Flavobacteriales bacterium
AACCCTTAATCCTCCTCTTCAAATCGGCTCGTATATCGAAGGAACAGCTTCTGTTGCCGACCGCACAACAGGTGCTTTGCTGTTTTATACCGATGGTCAAACGGTTTGGAATGCATCGAACCAACCTATGCCAAATGGAACTGGTCTAGCAGGAAGCGACCTTCTTTCTGCCTACATGGGGGTAATAATTATTCCAGTTCCGGGTACATGTTCTAAGTATTATATTTTTTGTGTAGACGACGCAGAAGACGCCCACAAAGGACTTACCTATTCAATTGTGGATATGTCTTTGGATAATGGTTTAGGCGATGTTGTCCAGAACCAAAAAGACATTTCAATTTATGTTAATCTGTCAGAATTGCTTATGGCCTATCCTAAAAGCGCAGGCGACGGTTTTTGGATAATAACAAATGGATCAAATTTTAATGAATTAGCCGCATTTGAAGTTACAGCTCAGGGCATAATCACTACCCCGGTAATTAGCGCTATATCGAATAGTTGCTTTACCGGAAAGATTAATCCTGACGGCACCAAACTCGTTACCATCGGAAATAATAGTTTTGGAATAGAATTGTATGATTTTAATGCAGCTACTGGTCAGGTAAGCAATCCCGTAAACATCCCTTTTGTCGTGCAAAATGATCTATTAAAATACTTCGAATTTTCTCCAAATGGTAGTTTCGTCTATGCAACAGGAGACTTTAATTGTTATCAATTTGATATTTCTTCTGGCAATCCGATAACAATTTTAGCTTCAGCAACGGCTATAGATTTTGGCATTCCAGCCTCCTATTTTGGTGGTTTGCAGTTAGCACCGAACGGAAAACTTTACATCGTAAAAAATCCGTTTGTTTATTCTGTCGAGAACCCGAATAATCCTGCTCTTACAATTGGTCCAATCGTTGAATTGCCATCAAGTGTAACTACTATGGTGACGTTGCCACAATGGGTTCATTTGCTTCCGGAAAATTTGCCAAACTGTGATATTTCAATTACCGGGGATTCGTGCTATCAAAATTTTCAAACATTTAGCTTGGAATGTAGTGATTCAGTTTATTCAATAGCCTGGAATTTCGGTGATCCGAGCTCAGGGGCCAATAATACCTCAACAGCCATAAATCCTACCCACGAGTTTTCTGATTTGGCATCTTATCAAATTACCGCCATTGTTGAATTTAACTGTCATACGGATACGATCACCCAAAACATAAGCTTGTTGGATTGTCCAGAGCCCCTCACGCCAACCTTGCCTTATGAATTTCCCAATGTAATTACGCCCAATTCGGATGGCGCCAATGATTTCTTTGCTATCGAAAATTTACCTGAAAACACAGAAGTAATCATTGTAAATCGCTGGGGAAACATTGTTTATTCAGCAACCAATTACCAAAACAATTGGGATGGAAAAGACGCTTCCGGCAAGGAGTTGGTTGACGGGGTATATACCTATAAATTCATTACTGAAGCGGGGCAAATGGGCCATGGATTGCTGCATGTTCTTCGATAGCCTATTTTTGACGTAAACTATTAATAGACATATTTGTTTATGTGATTGAAATGACCAGAATAACCCTTGTTTTCTACCTATTATGTTGCGCCATTTCTTTTGGCCAACAATTGGAATTCCAGTATGGGGGACAACAACTTAATGTGTATAATAGCTTGCCAAATGATATTCCGTTGTTCACGCAAAACTTTGATGACCAAGTTTCTGCAGCTATTCCTTTCACTCCATTCACAATGGGTGGGCAAGCCTACAATACACTTTTCGTTAACACCAATGGATTTATAACCTTAGGTCAAGCAGCTAGCAGCACCAACTATAATCCAATTTCTCAGCCCCCTGGCGTGCCGGTTATTGCGCCGTTTGCATGTAATTTAGAAAGCGCAAATAACAATGCTAGGATAAGCTATCAAATAGTAAATGGTTTTAATGGCCCCTCTAACATTATCATTCAGTGGGAAAACGTGCGGCGAGTAGGCATGCAAGGCGAGTCTTTTTCGTTTCAGGCGAAACTTAATTTCACCTCTGTTATTTGGCCTGGCATCGAATTTATTTACGGTGATTTTACCTCAGTAAATAACACACAGACCGCCATTGAAGTGGGAATACGTATTGGAACCGGCAATGTAGCTACGGAATTTCAAAACATTCAAGTAAATAACGGACAAGCATGGGTGCCGCAACAATTTGGAAATAGCGTTAATGCAACGTGTTTATTTCCATCAAATGCTGGATCTACAGGAGTACCACCATCGGGTATGACGCACAGTTGGGCTTTACTTTACAATAATAATGTGCCTAATGTCAATAGCTCACCCATTTGTAATCAAAATGGAAACGTAGTCATCTATTCGAATTACGACGGTGGCACGCTCAATATCAACTGCGATCAGAACATCCCTAATTTAAAGATTGGAATTTGTACCTACGAACCAGTCATTGTAAACATCTCTGGATCTTTTGTCGGGAATGTTACAGAAGTACTTTACGCTGGGTTTAATTCCAATCAAAACAATAACCATTGTGGACTTGGGAATATTACAACAAGTATTTCTGGCGTGAACCCTGCGATCGTTCAAATTCTTACGGCTCCCTCACTAGAATATTTTCCCGATCATCAAAACGGACAAGCGTATCAAAGCGGCCTCATGGTTGGCGTGAGTGGTCAGTGCGACACCCTTTATCAGGCTGGTGGTGGAAATACTCCTGATGAGGTAGTGGCTTATTTCTTAAATGCCTTCAATGGTAATCTGCGTTTTCATCATACCCAATACAATTGTTGGCTTACCGAAATCTACGATTTATCCGATGGAGGAACCTGTTGTACCGATCCGTTTATCATCATTCCAACCTGGGATATTTCAATCTCAAACGATACCAGTATTTGTTTTGGTGGAACGGTGAGTCCATCACTCGTTAGCAACATTGACGGCGTTGCACCTTTTAGTTATTCGTGGACCTTTGCCGGTCAGGAAGTCAGTCAACAAGCCTCCTTTTCTTTCAATCCAAATTCTAGTGGAACAGCCTGTCTAACGGTCATTGATGCCAATGGAGATTCCCTTACAGAATGCATGAACATTACCGTTGCGCCTCCGGTTGCTATTCAATTCAGCGTCAGTGATACCGCTTTGTGTTGGCCGAATCCCTTTACATTGATTAACGAAACCACTCAAAACACTTTTGCAAATCAAACGTGGTTCGTTAATAACCTAGCCTATTCCAATAATGAAGTCTTTATTTTCAATCCTAATCAACCGGGAACGTATTCCGTGGAATTGGAACTAACGAATGCTTTGGGGTGTGTTTATGATACCTTGATATCAACGAACCTTGTTTCTTTAGAAACACCCGAAGCAAGTTTCTCTAGCACGCCCAGCGTTGTTCAAATTGACAATCCCTTGGTTTCCTTTGTGGATGAATCCCTCGGCGAAGTGAGTTCTTGGAATTGGACTTTTTTCGTCCCACCAGCTGCTCAAACAAGTTCGGAACAGAATCCTGTTTTCACTTTTCCTGGTAGCATTGGCGGTGATTACCAAGTACAATTGTTGGTGAGCAATTCAGCGGGTTGTTCGGATAGTATTTCGGGAATCGTTACCGTCTTTGAAAATTACACACTTTTCATACCTAATTCATTCACTCCAGATGGAGATAACACCAATAATATGTTTAACGTATCGGGCTACGGAATAGAAAAAAATGGTTTTCAGTTAGAAATTTTCAATCGTTGGGGAGCCTTGATCTTTGTCTCAAATGACCCTGAAATTGGATGGGATGGTAGTTACGGTGCTAACGGTGGAGTTGTGCAACCGGGCACCTATACCTATCGTCTCAAGTATCGACTTAAAAATCAGTCTACCATGGATTTCATTACCGGTCATGTAAATGTAATTCGATGAAGCTATTCAAATACCTCTTTTGTCTTCTGTTAGTCGGAGAATTATTCGCTCAAAAGGAGGCTAATGTTTGGCATTTCGGAGAAGGCTATTGCTTAGATTTCAACAGCGGTGTCCCTGTGCAGTCCTCGAGTCAAATGTTTACCTTCGAAGGGTGCACTTCGTATTGCGATGAAAACGGGAATTTACTCTTTTATTCCAACGGAGGCGTAAGAATTCCGGCAAGTGGGCAAGACGGTGGAAAGATTTGGAATAAGAACAACCAGGTTATGTACGACATGCAAGGCACAGAAGGTGGTGGATGGAGTGCTGCACAGTCCTCAGTTATCGTTCCTGCACCAGGTGAACCTGATGTCTTTTACCTCTTTACGATGGAGGAACAAGAGCATAACGTGGACGCTACCCCAGCTGTTTTAGCAGCCGAACCGAATGGCAGAGGATTTCGTTACTTCAAAATCGATATGAGCCTCAACGGTGGTTTGGGAGCTGTTGTTGAGGCTGATGTTCCGGTATATGATTATTCGTTTGAGGGTATTTGTGCCGTCCGGCATGCAAACGGTTCAGATTATTGGATTTTAATTAACCAAGACACCTCAGGAGTTGGGGTGTACAGCGTGACACAAAATGGCGTCCAGCTTGCAGGCGTATATCCTGCTCCAACATCAACCTCAGGGGGCATTATCAAATCAAGTCCTTTTCCATTTATTCCAGGACAAACTTGTTGCAACAAGGTCATGACTCCGGCGGGTTTATTTGATTTTGACCTAAGCACTGGGCAACTCAGTTTCGAAACCGATTTGGGGGGTAATTTAACTTCCAGTTTTGAGTTTTCGCCCAATGGCTTTTATTTGTATGCCACTTTTTTTGATCCTGTTACATTCAATTCTCAATTGCTGCAATACGATATTTTGCAGGCAGCACAAACAGGACAAAACTTGGAATCTACCGCACAAGTTATTTCTACAGATTTCGGTGGCGTTTATATGCAATTAGCGCCTGATGGAAAAATTTATTACACTGAACCAACATTCGATCCAAATACCGGAGATTTCACAACCTTGCTAGGAACCATCAATTGCCCTAATACCTCCTCACCTTCTATTAGCAACAATGTTTTTTCGTATACCGCCGATCTTATTAATAATTTTGGTTTTTTTACATTACCTAATTTCCCTTCTTGGATATTTTATAATAGTTACGAAGCTCAAATACAATTTGGACCCGACACAACCTTTCTGTGCCCAGGAGAAACTTTATTACTGAATGCCGGCAACGGAACATCGTGGTCTTGGGGCGGCGATGCTTCTACAAATTCGGGACAATTTTATACGGTGACAAGTCCTGGAATTTACAGTGCAACGGTCAATGGTCCATGTGGATTAGGTAGTGATCAAATGGTTGTATTACCTTGTCCAACGGAAGATCCAACTGATAGCAGTAGCACATCGTTTATTTTCCCTAATGTAATAAGCGCTAACGGCGATGGCATAAATGACATTTTTGAAATCCAAAATTTACCCGAAAATACCGAAGTGATTATCCTGAACCGTTGGGGAAACATTGTTTATTCATCAACGAACTACCAAAACAATTGGGATGGCAAAGACGAACGTACGGGTCTTCCTGTACTTGATGGCGTATATACATATGTTGTCTATTTCAATCCTGGAAATACAGTCAATAAGCTCTATCAAGGATTTGTAGTGGTTGTCCGGTAATTTAACGAAGCACTGCTTATTTGATCTTTCAATGAAAGGCTATTAAATAGCAAAACGTTAGCTTTGTAAGTATCGTATGAATCCAGAAAACCGTTCCGTTGCCGAATTTACCGAGCAATTCATCAATCAGACCAATCAGTCTATATTCCTGACAGGCAAGGCGGGTACAGGCAAAACTACCTTACTGAGAAAAATTGTTGCCTCTACACACAAAAACACAGTCATTGTTGCACCAACCGGCATTGCGGCTTTGAATGCAGGAGGTGTTACAATTCATTCTTTATTTCAATTACCTTTTGCAGGATTTATTCCTGAATTTGGTGCGCAGGCTGCTTTTACTGAAACGGTCAAGTTCGAGACGAAAGACACGCTCATGCGGCATTTTTCGATGAACAAAACCCGCTTGAAATTGATTCGAAATATAGAACTACTGATCATAGACGAAGTGAGTATGTTGCGTGCCGATTTACTCGATGCAATGGATTGGACCTTGCGAAATGTGAGGCGATCTAATGAAGCTTTCGGAGGCATTCAAGTCCTTTTTATTGGCGATTTACTGCAACTACCACCGGTTGTCAAACAAGAGGAATGGCAAATTTTAAGAAGTTATTATCAGGGTGTTTTCTTTTTTCATGCCAAAGTATTACAAGAAATAAAGCCGTTATATATCGAACTTTCAACGATTTACAGGCAACAAGACCAAGCGTTTATTCAGGTACTCAATCATTTGCGCAACAACCAAATCACACAAGAAGATGTCGAGATTTTAAATCATTATGTGCAGCCTGAATTTGATACATCCCAAAACAAAGGTTATATCACATTAACTACCCATAATCACAAAGCAGATCAAATCAATGCCAAAGCTTTGACCGAATTGGAAGGAAATATTGTTTGTTTCGAGGCCGAAATTACCGGCGATTACCCGAAGCACCTCTTCCCTCTTGAAGAAAAACTCGAGTTAAAAATTGGTGCGCAAGTGATGTTTATTAAAAATGATTTGTCTTTTGATAAGCATTATTTCAATGGTAAAATGGGCATCGTTACAGCTCTGAGCGACCAAGAAATTACCGTCACGTTTACCGAGGAAAACAAAACAATTGTTGTCGAAAAGTTTGAATGGGTCAATAAAAGATATGCGCTCAATGAGCTCACGGGCGAGGTCATCGAAGAAACACTTGGCACCTTTGTACATTACCCATTGAAATTAGCTTGGGCTATTACCGTTCATAAAAGCCAAGGACTCACTTTTGACAAAGCTATCCTGGATGTTTCCGATGTTTTTGCACCTGGGCAAGCATACGTGGCGTTGTCGCGATTGCGTTCATTGGATGGGCTTGTTTTGACACAACCTATGCGCATGAACGGACTTTCCAATGATCAACAAGTTGTTGCCTACAGTCAAAACAAAGTACAAGAAGCCCAACTGCAAGGATATCTTGAGCAGGCCACCAAAAATTACTTAATTACCACACTCAAGCAATCTTTCGATTGGTATGAATTAAGTTCTAAGTGGGGTATTCATTTTGCAAGCTATCATTTAGCAGGCCCGAAAACTGAAAAGGCCAAAAATAAAAGTTGGATGACGCTGCAAAATCAAATCATTCAGTCTACCACTGAGCCTGCCCAAAAATTCAGAAAACAACTCGATCAAATTTGGCTAGCACCTCGATTTGACCTCGCTTTTTTGAACGAACGCATGCAAGCTGCGTATCATTACTTTTTTAAAAATTTTGATGCAGTGTTGCTTTCAAATCTGAGAAAGATCGCAGAACTTAATCGGGTCAGAAAGACCAAGCAATACGCTGAGGAATTACAAGAATTAGATGAACTACTTACAGAAACCATTCTTCAGCTCAAAAAAGCGCGTTTGCTTATTGAAGCAATCAGCTCCAAAAAGGATATCGATAAAACGATAGTCAACAACGCTGAAATTAAAAATTACAAAAGCAGCAGAATCGATGCAGTGAAGCAAGAACTCAAGCAAGTTCCATCGTTGCTAGATGATCCTGATGAAGAACCATTGAGCTCACTCGAAAAAAAGTCAAAAGCGAAAACAAGCACCAAGCCAGAGAAGAAGTCCACCTATGACCAAACACTTGAGCTACTCAAATCGGGTAAAGAAATAGAAGAAATGGCGCGCATACGCCAAGTATCAGTTCAGACCATTACCAATCATTTGGTTTATTTGATTCGCAGTGAAGCTATTGCTTTGGATGAAATCATGTCGACTGAGCGCATCAATGAATTAGCCGGTTATTTCGAAGATTACATAGAAACGTCACTTACGCCACTCAAAGAAAAACTAGGCAACCTCGCAAGTTGGGACGAGCTTAAATTATTCCAAGCCCACCTGAAGATGCAGTAAGAAGCATTTAATCCAAAAAAAAAAGGGATTTCACTTTCGCAAAATCCCTTTTCAAATGATTTCAATACACCTTAAGGACTAACTAAATTTATACTAACGTTAAAGTATAACGGATTTGTCAGTTTGTTAAGCATTACGTATGGTGGAATATCATCAATAAGACCAAATGCTCTGTAATTTTCTTCGCCATTGATGAGTCTGTCCATATCAAAACGATAGTTAACTCTGTATCCAGCTTGAATAGACAGCCAAATGAATTCTTTCAACGAAAATTCATAGACCATTCGTAGTCTGATTTCTCCGCGGCGAATTTCGAGTTGGTCGTCTCGCATTTGATAACCATCAATACTAGAGGTATTCCACATTCTGTAGCTTTGCCCTTCGAGTTCATAACCTGCAAACAACATATTTCGACTATTGATAGTTCTTCTGACATGTACACGGGCCGGGAAGAGCATTTCAGTACCCCATTTATTTTGACTATCGGTAGAATTGAAGAGCACTACCGGGATATAATTGATCTCACCCACTCTATAAGTTCTGGCCAAACCAACTCCCCACTGCTTGAGCTCTGAAGGTCTTTTTCCAAAAATTAAAGCAGCAGAATACTTCAAGTAATTCAAAGGCATCATTGATTTTAGGGTGTAATTACCGCTGTAATCGGCTGAACCTTGGAATAGCACAAAATATTTGTCATTAAGAGGTTTGAAAACCGTTGTGCTTATACCCGCTGTTTTGAGACCATATTCACTCAAAGACCTGAGCATCAGGTTTTCCAACGCGGCAACATCTGCAAAGTCATAGCGTTGCTCCCAGTAATTACCGCCAAGTTGCCAAACGAGGTTTGTTTTTGAAATCACTGGAACGTTGAAACCAAATCGCATTCCATGTGAACGCAAAACTTCGGAATCCTGAGCACCTAAATTGTAACCACCAGTGCTCGTTAACAACGAATTGATGGTATCAGCTGACATCGTATAGCCCATTTGATAATCGTAGCCAAAACTGATCAACTTAGCGGGGCTCAAGCCTTCAATTTTAGGGCTACAGAATCTACGTGCACCTTCGGCTGAGTATTCAACATCGGCATACATGCTAAAGTCTTCCTCGACGACAACTGTGTCAGTTGTTTCGGGAACCTGAGCCAACGTCATATTGGCAATTGCCAGTGAAAAGCCACAAAAGGCCCAAGGCAATAATTTTGTTTGGAACAACATAAGGCTATTTTTTAACAACTAAACGTTTCCAAACATCAGTCCTACCTAACATAGATACACCTATATAACCACGGATATTGAGCGTGTTCTCGTTGGTCATTTTGATCACACATGAATAAGTGCTGCCATTGAGTGCATCATAAATTGTTCCGTCTGACCATTCGTCATCGCCTTTGTAGGTGAAATCTTTTAACATGCGATAGCCCATGAGTGGTACTTTTTGAAGGGTTGCATCTGGATTGTTTTTATCCGTTTTTGGTTTTTTGGTAACCGGGTCAATTGGTTCTTTCAACCAAACTATTTTTCCGTAATATTTGGCACCAATCTTTTCAATTTTGACACGTGCTCTGCCGTTACTTGGTTCCCAAACGCCTATTAAGCGATCACCTCCGGTGTTAGTCGGTGCGAAGGACAGAAATAAGGTTGCAAGAAATGAAAAGAATAAAACAAAAGATAGCTTTTTCATAGATTTGAGTTTATTAGTTAGGGGAAAAGATTATATAGGTTTTGAATATTAGTATTTCACTTCAAATTCAAAAGAACCTTTCAACGTAACGTTACTATTTACGTCTTTAGCAAAAGAGGCATCTAGAATAACATACACCTGTTTTTCAGCAAAGTAGTCGGTAGGGTCTGCCTCTTTGGATGGACGTAATTTGACTGTACTTTGCTTTGCTTGAATTGGATTTAATACAGCTAATTCTTGCATGGAAAGATCTGGATTATCAGAAGCCAAACTCAAAACAAGTGCATTTATATCCTGAAAATTCTTTGGGTCAATACTTTGAACAGTTGCGTTTTTGAGTACAGCCTCTTCGATTTGGATTCCTTCTTTGTAGTCCTCCCCAAGGATTTCTTTCAAATCAATTTTCGCGACATACTGAGAGGGATTGGAACCCTGAAACAAAGGTCCTTCATATTTGAACTCGATGTCTTTTAAGGTGAAGGTCTTGGTGTTTTCCGGAGATCCGCAAGCATACATCAGCAATACACCCACAACAAACAATAAAATCTTTTTCATGAAATCAGTTTAGATTGCTAAAAATAGAGATAGGTACTAAAACACAATTATTAAAAGATTTTATTATTGTCATAAGTCGAAATAAAACGACTTGGCGTCCATTCAACTTACAACTCAATATACTTCAAGAACTCGTTCTTGGTGGCTTCGTTTTCAAACTTGCCACAAAAATGAGCGGTTACAGTGCTGCTATTGACATCTTTGACGCCTCTTGATGAAACACAAAGATGCGTGGCGTCAATGACCACCGCAACATCTTGGGTTTCTAGCGCTTGTTGAAGTGCTTTGGTAATTTGCATAGTCAGACGCTCTTGAACTTGCGGACGCTTGGCAAAATGCTGAACAATGCGATTGATTTTAGATAATCCGATTACTTTTCCAGAAGAAATGTAGGCCACATGTGCCTTTCCAATGATTGGAACAAAATGATGCTCGCAATTGGAATAAAACAAGATATTTTTCTCTACAAGCATCTGGTTATATTGATACTTGTTTTCAAATAACTTGATATCGGGGAAATTTTCAGGGTTAAGTCCACTGAAGATTTCTTTGACATACATTTTAGCCACCCTGCGAGGCGTACCACTCAGGCTGTCATCAGAACGGTCTAGACCGAGGATATCCATGATGGATCCAAAATGTGCCGCAATTTTTTCTATTTTCTCTTCGTCAGAAATATCGAAGGCATCTGCCCTCAGTGGGGTTTCAACTGAAGTACTGACATGCTCATCTCCTAGCTCGTCTATTAGTATGTCAATGTGTTGATTGGAAACTGTATGACCGTTTTGTTTCATCTTTTTGTTTTATTAGTTAAACAAAAATAATGCTGTTTGGTTCGCGTTATTACAAAAAAAAGACGCCCTCTCGAGCGTCTTGCGTAATTGCATTGATAAATTAAAAAGTAGAGCCACCTCGATTGGACACTTTAATTCCGTAAGTGGCTGGATTCATCTTCAAACAAATTGGTTTGCGCTTTTAAATTTCTTGCAATTAAAATAACAGCAAAAGCAACTTATTGCACTAATTTTACGTTCTCAAACCCGTAATTAAAAACTTATTTTCGTGAAAAAAACTACGCTTATTTTAGCATTGGCCTTAGGGTTCAATTTATTTGGACAATCCGTAAAAGGCGAGCAACTTACCTACACTTATATCAAGCTACCTACAAATCCTGTACAGCCTAAGCCTGCATTTTATCAAGCTTTTGTCAATGCAGCATATGAAGTCGAAAATCAAAAATTACTCGATCAGTTCGAGAAAGACAAGGCGCAAGCAGAAGCAGACTACCAAAGAGAAATGGCTGAATATCCGAACCGTTTAAAAGCGGCTGATGACAAATATGCCAAAGAAATGGAAGCATGGAATGCAAAATCTACTGCCTCTAAAATTCTTGAAAAGCAAGTACTCAACGAGAACAATCATCCGGTAAAAGATTATGTAGCACAACCATACAGAAGAACGGTTAGCCCTCCAGTACTGAAGTCAAGCTATGACTACAACTCTCTTGCTTCTACTTACCTCAGCATTGACGGTCTAGAAAAAGGAAGTAATAACGCGCTCAATTACGTTGTTACGCTACAAGGTTTTGAGGCTACTCCGGCCAGAGTAGTTAGCGAAGTGAAAAAAGAAACAACTGTTGCTAACGGCGTAAGCTCATCGAGAGATGTCACTTATTACCACCTCGAATTTACTTACAGACATCCAATGAGTTTTAGAGTGAGCAATGCAGCCAATCAAGAGATTTACGCTGCGGCTCCTGCAGAATTTACTGAATTTAAAACATACAAAAGTACGGCTGCAAAAACCCAACCCTCTATGGATGCTAGTGCAGCCATCAAAGCGATGGAAGACAAATGCTTACAAGAAAATCTTAAAGCCATCAATCATATGGTTAATGACCGTATTGGTTTTGAGCGCACCGAAGAAACGTTCGAATTGTATTATGTGAAATCTAAAAATGAATCACACAATGATATTTTGGATGCTTATAATGCAGCAACCTTAGGTTTCAAGATGTTGGCTACCAACGAGGCACAAGGTAAAGCTGAATTAGATAAAGCGATTTCCATCTGGAATAAAGCACTTGAAGAGTCTGATATCGCAAATAAAAAAGCACGCATCGATAAGGATGTGACCATTGCCATTTACATGAATCTACTCGAGGCCTATTTTACTTTGAGAAACACAAAAGATGCGGATCTTATTTTGCAAACTTTGGGTAGAATGGATCTTGCTAATCGCGATAAAAAACAAGTAGAAGCATACCAAAAGGCTTATCTTGATTTAAAATTGCGCATGGCTGCCAACGGCCTTTAAGATTGCTTATCTTCGTAGACCATGAAGTTATTGGTCTTTATTTTATGCATAAGTCAATTTACTTATGCCCAGCTTTACAAAGATCCTACCCAAAGTATAGATGCTAGGGTAAACGATTTATTGAGCCGCATGACGCCAGCCGAAAAAGCATGGCAAGTTTTTATGGTTCCGTCCGATTTTGACACCACAAAATGCCGTTTTGAACACGGCATTTTTGGTTTACAGCTTTTTACAACCGAAAACAACGATCCGCATCAACAAATTCTTAACTATTCGAAGCAACAAACAGCACAAGCATACGCACAAAAAGCCAACCAGATACAGCATTATTTTGTGGAGCAGACACGCTTAGGAATACCAATTATATTTTTTGATGAAGGTTTGCACGGTCTGGTGAGAGGGCAAGCAACTTGCTTTCCACAGGCAATTGCATTAGCAGCAAGTTTTGACACCCAACTGATGCAAGAGGTTGCGACACAAATTGCCCTTGAAGCTAAGTTCATTGGCGTCAGACAAATACTGAGCCCGGTCCTCAACTTAGCAACCGATGTACGTTGGGGACGCGTTGAGGAAACCTTCGGCGAGGATCCATATCTTGCGAGTCAAATGGGCTTATTTTATGTCCGAAGCATGGAGCAACTTGGCGTTGTTTGCACGCCCAAGCATTTTGTAGTCAATGTAGGCGACGGCGGTAGAGACAGCTACCCGATTGGCTTAAGTGAACGCCAACTTTACATGAGTCATTACAGGCCATTCATGACTGCTGTTCAAAAAGGGAAAGCCAGATCGGTGATGAGTGCATACAACTCATTGAACGGCCTTGCTTGTTCGGCAAATGCACCCCTACTCAGAGAAACCCTCAAAAATTCTTGGGGCTTTGAGGGGTTTGTCATTTCAGACGCCAATGCTGTTGGTGGAGAATTGGTTTTGCACCAAACTGCAGCATCCTATGCACTCAGTGGAGTTCATGCCATTAAAGGTGGTTTGGATGTCATATTCCAAACAGATTGTGCCCATTTTGAATTGTTTTCACCGGGGCTCTTTGAAAAAGAAGTGCAAGAAATGTTCTTGGATGAAGCCGTCAAGCGTGTGCTCAGGGTTAAGTTCGAATTGGGTTTATTCGAGCAACCTTACATCGAAATTCCGAACGCAAAATCAAGTCTAAAAATACTCGAATCCGGTTATAAGCTCGCACAAAAAGCGGCAGAAAACTCCTTTGTACTTTTGAAAAACGAGTCAATCAATGGCGCTCAAAGTATACTTCCTCTAGACAAAAATGCCACCATACTTTTAGTTGGTGAAGCTGCAACTCATGTGAAATTAGGTGGTTACAGCGGTAAAGGCTTTAAGGTGACTAGCATTCATGAAGGGCTCGTCGAAGTATTCGGAAAAGAGCATGTCATTGCGTTAACCAATATTGGTGCACACGCTCAACAAACATATCCTTTTGATAATTCAGGTAATTGGTATCGGATTAAGGATGGATTCAAGGCCAGTTATTTCGATAATCCAGCACTCAGTGGCCAACCAGTTTTATTGAGGCAAGAAAATAGCATTGATCACCATTGGACACTTTACGGGCCAGACAGCACAACCGGAAATAGTTTTTTCTCGGCACTTTGGGAAGCACAAGTCGAGTTACTCAAAGACAAAGCTTTCGCACTTGGCCTCAAAGGAAATGATGGCTACAGACTTTACGTCAACGACACCTGCCTCATTGATCAATGGGAAAAAACAGGTTTTCACGAAAGAATGATCATGCTCAATTATAAAGCCCATGATCAATTTGTTGTCAAAGTAGCGTTTCGTGAACCGCAAGGGAACGGCCGCATTCAACTCTTTTTTAAAGAAATCGAAGAACCCATCCCATCCAATTATTTTAGCACTGAACAAGCGCTGCCAAAAGCCGATGTTGCCGTTGTGGTTGTGGACTATCCGGAGGGCGAATTTCAAGACCGTTCTTCCTTGGCCCTGCCTGAAAATCAAGTAGAAATGATTAGGACATTGAATGCTTGCGGTTTACCTGTTGTGGTAGTCATTGTGGGGGGCAGCGCAGTTACCATGACGCAATGGGAAGACGACGCCAAAGCCATTCTATACAATTGGTACAGCGGCGAAGCGGGTGGTATTGCCTTAGCCAATATGCTGGCAGGTAAAGTGAATCCGTCTGGGAAACTTCCGTTTACCATTCCACAGCACGAAGGTCAATTACCATTGACTTATTGGCATGAACCCACAGGCCGCGGCAATGACTACGTCAATGGAACAGGCGAACCTCTCTTCCCTTTTGGGTTTGGTTTGAGCTACAGCAATTTTGAATATTCAAATTTAAGTGTCAATAAACGCACGTGTGATGTCACAGATACCCTCATACTTTCCTTGGTCATCCAAAATACAGGTCCTTATGACGGCCAGGAAGCTCTTCAGTTTTATGTCAAGCCCCTTTTAGCCGAGCAAACCCTACCGGTTCAATACCTCATAAAGGTTCAAAAAGAAGTCATCAAAAAAGGAAATACGCTATTTTTAGGACAAATCAAGATTCCAATTACTGAAATTGGCATCCCAACAGGGCCTTCAACCATAGCATACCCGAGTCAATTTATTTTGCAAGTGGGGAGTTCTTCGAAAGACATTCGCTTGCAAACACCACCTATTCAAATCAACCACTAATGCGCACTATTTCTTTATTTGGTTTTTTAATTATTCTTTGCAACCCTTTTTTAGCACAAGACACCCTTCGGACATTATTTATTGGGAATAGCTACACAGCCGTAAATAACCTGCCACAATTGATCAGTGATTTAGCAACCGCGCAAGGTGACGTTTTAATTTTTCAGAGCAATACACCGGGTGGGCAAACCTTTCAGATGCACGCCAACAATGCGTTGAATTATCAACTCATGCATGCGCAAGACTGGGATTATGTCGTTTTGCAAGGACAAAGTCAAGAACCGAGTTTTCCGACTGCTCAAGTCAATTCCCAAACCCTACCCTATGCCCTCCAATTGGCCGACAGTGTAAACAGCATTTTACCTTGTGCTCAGGTAAATTTTTACATGACTTGGGGGCGTCAAAACGGAGACCCACAATGGGATTCCATTAGTACTTTTGAGGGCATGAATGCTCGTTTGCGGGCCGCCTATTTGCGCTTTGCTGATTCAGCAAATGCCGGAGTATCGCCAGTTGGGGTTGCTTGGAAATATGTCAGAGACAACTACCCAGCAATCAATTTGTACCAACAAGATGGCTCACATCCCAGTATGGAAGGTTCTTATTTAGCAGCTTGCGTATTTTATAGTTCTTTGTTTCAAAAATCTTGTACAGGCAATAACTATAATCCAGGGATTTCTCAGGCCGATGCCGATATTTTACAATATGTAGCTAGTACGATTGTGTTGGATAGCCTACCCCTGTGGAATTTGATCTTACCGGACCAACTGCTGCAAGCCAGCGCAGCTTATAGCGGCGTTCCTGGAGCAAGCTTATTTACTTTTGCAGCTACGTCAAACTTACCTGCCACTTACACTTGGTATTTTCCTGACATGACCATCGAAACGGGTCAAAATATTGGCTTTGAGTACAATTTATCTAGCTATCAAGTGATGATGATAGCCACAGGACTTTGCGACACCGATACAGTACTAATTGATGTCAATAACCCGAATGCACAAGTAAAAGAGTTGTCAGTACTACAATGGAAGCAAATTGGGCCGCAGCAAATTGCGATCAACGGGCAGGTTAATTTAATTGTAGAAGCTTTTGATCAATTAGGGAAATCACTTCCTGTTTCTTTTCAAAATACCCCAAATACAACTGAGATTTCATACCCAGCAAATACCTTTATCTTAAAAATTGAAACGGGTACACAACATTTCATTTTAAAAATACCCCAACGTATCAATTGAGAAGTTGTGTTCTTAAGAAAATGACTGAACCTGAAAATGAGTGAGTTTGACCTTATTTGTCGATGAAGTTTTCCAAAAGACCCGCCGTGCACCACACATGTGTGCAACCTGCGCCAAAAAACCTCTAACAAGATACCTTTTTCCCAATCGATAACCCAAGGAGATATAAAAAATCCCGGTTTTCGACTCTACAATTAAGTATTGATGAGAATAGGTTGGTAAAGAAGAAAGTACGGCTTGGCTATACAGTTGCTTACTGAGGATAGGCCATTGTTGTGGATAAGTATGGCTTTTTTGAATTTGACGTTTCACACGCGTCCAATTCCCTTGGAGATAAACCTTACTCTTGCGATCTAAAGAAATTGTACCGGGTGACATTTTTGTATCAACTTCACACAAATTGCTGTACATCGGACCTTGATAGGCGAAACGTTGATCACCGTCTATAGCAGGTTCAGAAGGCTCACCTTCGTCGTTGTACCAGCGAAAAGCATATTTAAAGTAGTTGGTACACACATGCGGCTGATATCTGACTTGAAACGCCCATGCATTTGAAGGCTGCAGTTTGAGCACGAATAATTGCTTGAAGCTCTCTCTAGGGCCAAGGTTCCAAAATTGCATGTATTTGTGATCAGAGGCAACTGAATCAGGCAGTACAGGATTATAAACATTCAACGGCATCCATTTCATGGTTTCGCCTCGCTCGTATGTCAAGATCTCGAACAAACCCATCCCGAGCTGCGGATGCCCAGGAACAAGAATACTGTTGTGCTTATCTGAATTGTTTTTGATTTCGAGTTCTAGTAAGGTATATTGGTCGGAGCACGTCGGAACTTGTCTCAGCGTAAAACTCAACTCTGTAGGCAACATATCTGCATGCAACAGACCTACAGAAAATAATAAAAACGTAAAGATCAATCGTTCCACATAAAAAATTTAGGAGAAGCCACATTGAGTTCGTTCAGCTCGTCTTTGGTATACCGCTGATTAAAAATTTCAATTTCCATATCAGGGTAAATAATGAAGCTTACGCTAGACGCAGCATAGGCACTGATATCCATGAAAATAATTTGGTCATTGCGGCGTAAATGAAACCGTATAATATGATTGAAATCTCGAAGTCCGTTATAGTCTGTCTGAGGGAGCGGCTCAAACTGCTCGGGAAAATGTTGATAGGCCAATTCAAGGAGTTTTTCCATTTCTTTACTCGAAAATTGCAACGAATCTATTTGGTGTGTTTGAAGGAGTCGCTTTAACCCTTGCTTGGTTTCCATGGATAATGATGGCAAGACTTTTCTTTTATCCAACGAAGGGTAACGAGTGTCGGGAATACCATTGATGTAATATCGCTCGAATAACAATTTTCCATCTGCCTCATATTGGCGGCACCATCCATCTCGGAAACCCGCCGTATAACGAAAATCTAAGAGCAGTTTGCCAGTTGAATCCAATTCTTGGTAAGGGCCATACAAAC
>JBJTCG010000050.1:0-2806 GCA_046091725.1 Flavobacteriales bacterium
GGGCAAAGTAGTTCATTATTTGGTGATGTATTGGTCAAAATTGTTGTGGTCGGTCTGGCGCAGTTCGTCTTCGGACAAACTTCTAAAGTAAGCATAAGTGCGCTTGAGGCCTTCTTTGCGGTCTATTTTTGGTTCCCAACCGAGCAGTGCCCGCGCTTTGGTGATGTCTGGCTGGCGCTGTTTGGGGTCGTCTATGGGTAAGTCTTTGTATATGACCTTTTGGTTGGTGCCGGTAAGCGCTATAATTTCTTCGGCAAACTGCCCAATCGTGATTTCATCGGGGTTGCCAATATTTACTGGGTCTGGGCAGTCGGAGTGCAACAAGCGTACAATGCCTTCGATGAGGTCATCGACGTAGCAAAAGCTGCGTGTTTGGGAACCGTCGCCAAAAATAGTGAGGTCTTCGCCACGGAGCGCCTGGCCAATAAAAGCTGGCAAGACGCGGCCGTCGTTGAGGCGCATGCGCGGACCGTAGGTATTGAAGATGCGCACAATGCGCGTTTCTAGGCCGTGATAGGTGTGGTAAGCCATCGTGATGGCTTCTTGGAAGCGTTTGGCTTCGTCGTAGACACCGCGCGGCCCTACAGGATTCACATTGCCCCAATAGCTTTCGGGCTGTGGATGCACACTCGGGTCGCCGTAGACCTCAGAGGTGCTGGCAATCATGAGGCGTGCGCCTTTGGCTTTAGCCAGACCCAGGCAATTGTGGATACCCAACGAGCCCACTTTTAGGGTCTGAATCGGGATTTTGAGGTAATCGATGGGGCTCGCCGGCGAGGCAAAATGCAAAATGTAATGAAGCTCGCCTGGTACATGTATGTATTTTGAGACGTCGTGGTTATAAAATTCAAAATTGGCCAAAGGCAAAAGGTGTTCGATGTTTTTGAGGCGACCTGTAATGAGGTTGTCCATGCCAATGACGTGGTAACCATCTTTGACAAAGCGCTCGCAAAGGTGCGAGCCCAAAAAACCAGCTGCTCCGGTGATTAAAACGCGTTTCATGAGTTTCGGTGTATGGTTTTTCTTCCGATGCTGCTGTAGTAGAAGCCTTTTTCGGTGAGTTCTTCGAGATCAAATAGGTTGCGACCATCGAATATAACGGCATCGGCCATAAGGTCTTTCATGGTGCGGAAATTCGGGTTGCGAAACGCACTCCATTCGGTGCAAATGAGCAGCGCGTCTGCACCTGCAAGCGCCGCGTATTCGTCGGGGGCGTATTTTATTTTATCGCCGAAGACACCTTGTACGTTTTCCATGGCTTCGGGGTCGTAGGCCGTTATGCTCGCGCCTGCCTCGAGCAAAGCGCGTATCATGTACAAAGCCGGGGCTTCGCGGATGTCGTCGGTATCGGGCTTAAAGGCCAAGCCCCAAACCGCAATTTTTTTACCGCTGAGCTCACTTCTAAAAAAATTGCGCATGCGCGGAAAAAGCACGGTTTTTTGGTCTTCGTTAACCTCCATAACGGCTTTTAAAATCTTGAAATCGTAGTGGTGGTCTGTGCCTGACTGGGCCAAAGCCTGAACGTCTTTTGGAAAGCAAGAGCCGCCATAGCCGATACCCGGGAACAAAAAGCGCTTGCCAATGCGGCTGTCGGCGCCAATGCCAATGCGTACTTTGTCGACGTCGGCACCCACTACCTCGCAGAAATTGGCAATTTCGTTCATGAAGGTAATTTTGGTGGCCAAAAAAGAATTGGCTGCATATTTGGTAAGCTCCGCAGATTTTTCGTCCATGAAGTAAATGGGGTTGCCTTGGCGTACAAACGGCTTGTAGAGGCTTTCCATGATTTTAGCGGCGCGTTCATCTGAGCAGCCAATTACGACGCGGTCAGGCTTCATAAAGTCAGCCACTGCATAGCCCTCGCGCAAGAACTCAGGGTTAGAAACCACCGCAAATTCAACTTTGGCATGCGCGGCAATAGCGGCCTGTACTTTGTCGGCGGTACCGACCGGTACGGTGCTTTTGTCTACAATGACTTTGTAGTCAGTGAGGATTTTGCCGAGTTGGTCGGCTACGCCCAAAATATAAGATAAATCGGCCGAGCCGTCTTCGCCTGGAGGGGTAGGCAAGGCCAAAAAGATGATTTCGGCGTCGGCAATTCCTTTGGCTAAATCGGTGGTAAATTGCAAGCGGCCGGCTTTGATGTTGCGCTCAAAAAGGACGTCGAGTTCGGGTTCGTAGATCGGAATTTGACCTTGTAGCATTTTGTCGACCTTTTTTTGGTCGATGTCTATGCAAGTGACCATATTGCCTGTTTCGGCAAAACAAGTGCCGGTAACTAGGCCTACATAGCCGGTGCCTACTACTGCGATATTTTTCATTTAAAAAAAGAAATAACGTTGTCTATAATGAATTGAAGTTGTTGTTCGTCCATTTCGGTATGAATTGGCAAACTAATGACCTGCTCACATAGTTGTTCGGTGAGGGGGAGTTTCAAATCTTGTAAATCAAAAGCCGAAAACATTTTTTGGCGGTGCGCAGGTATTGGGTAGTAAATCATGCTCGGAATACCGGCCGCCTGTAAGTGCGCCTGCAAGGCGTCTCGGCTATGGCCAGCGAGCTTGAGGGTATACTGATGAAAGACATGCTTAGAATCGGCGGCCCGAAAGGGGATCTCGACACCCGGAATTTGGGCAAACGCAGCGTCGTAGGCGGCTGCTACTGCGCGGCGCGCGTCGATGTAGTTGTCGAGTTGGCGCAGTTTGATGCGCAATACGGCTGCTTGAATGGTGTCTAGTCTGGAATTGCAACCCACCACGTCGTGGACGTATTTTTGCTCTTGACCATGGTTGGCAATCATTTTGAT
>JBJTCG010000051.1:0-43532 GCA_046091725.1 Flavobacteriales bacterium
ACGAAGATACAATCAATATGGAATTTCCACAGTTCAGAAAGTTAAAGAATGGCAAGTCTTATTATTGTATCTATTCTGAAAACCATTTTATTGAACTACAACAAGTCGGGAGTAAATGGTTTAAATATGAATTTAACGTAACCCAATTCCCAGACAAATTAAGGCTGCAAGAGCTCCTGCAAAGACAAGATCCTTATATGGAAATTTCGGCAAACGACTATCAACGCATTCAAGAACAAATTTAAACAAACACCTTTTTTGAACGTTTCGACACTATGAAAAATACAGCGCTTATCACCGGAGCTTCTTCCGGAATTGGAAAAGAACTAGCAAGAATCCATGCCGCAAAAGGCCGAGATTTAATTTTGGTTGCACGACGAATCGACTTACTTCAAGATTTGAAACAAGAGCTCGTCAATCAATACCAAGTGGAAGTACAGGTTATTCAAAAAGACCTGAGCATTGTTGGTTCATCGCAAGAACTGTATGATGAAGTTGTCAAAAATGGCTGGCAAGTTGATTATTTATTCAACAATGCTGGTTTTGGAGGAAAAGGTGCGTTTTTAGACCGCGAATTAGAAGACGACGTTGTCATGGTTCGCCTTAATGTCATGACTTTATTGAAATTGACCCATCTTTTTGGTAGAGACATGAAGGCGAGGGGTAAAGGAAAAATTCTTCAAACAGCCAGTACAGCAGGTTTTTTACCGGGCCCATATCAAAATACCTATTTTGCGACGAAAGCCTTTGTGGTGTCACATACCAAAGGGTTGGCCCATGAACTCAAAGGTACAGGTGTAACGGTTACAGCCCTTTGCCCAGGCCCAGTTGCTACTGAATTTGCGCAAGTCGCCGGTTTTGGTGGTTCTCAAATGTTTGACGGTGCTGCAAGTGCTTATCAAACAGCCCAAAAAGCCTATGCTGCCATGGAAAAAGGCAAAACAATCTATATTTCTGAGTTAAAGTTTGCTTTTCTAATCCGTGTTTTAATGCCTTTTATGCCACTTAGCATCACGTCTGCAATCATTGCCAAAATGCAGCAATCGTAATTGAATTCTTTGTAGCTTTGTTTTTATGTTGAGCATTCCTCTCTTTCTTAGCGATGTAGCAGGTTCAGAAGTCATGGTCATTGTGCTGGTCGTCTTGCTATTTTTTGGCTCTAAGAGTGTCCCTGGTATTGCCAAATCGTTGGGCCAAGCTTTGTATCAAATTCGCAATGCATCCAACGAATTGCAACAAGAAATCCGTAAGTCGGGTGAGGATATTAAAAAGGACCTCAACTTACAAAGCGTCCTCAAGGAAACCGAAGAATCGCTTACTCAGCCACTCGATCAAATGTACACTGACCTCGATAACACTATTCACTATGGCAGTATGCCAAAGCAAGTGAAGCAGCAAGTTACGGCTGGCAATCCTGTAGTAGAACCTTCAGCGTCATCAACTACAACAAACGAACCTAATTTGGATCAAAACAACCCTAATTCTTAATCATGACTAAAGTCGGAATCATCATGGGCAGCAAATCTGACTGGCCTATCATGCAAGAAGCCCAAAAAATTCTCTCAGAGTTCGGAATTGAAACAGAAGCTGAAGTAGTTTCTGCGCATCGCACCCCTGAAAAAATGGTAGCTTATGCTAAAGATGCAGCAGGTCGTGGCATTCAAGTGATCATTGCCGGAGCAGGTGGGGCTGCGCATTTACCAGGCATGACTGCCTCTATGACACCACTGCCAGTTATTGGTGTGCCGATTAAATCTTCTAATTCCATAGATGGTTGGGATTCCATTCTTAGTATTTTACAAATGCCCAACGGTATTCCGGTCGCCACGGTTGCGCTCAATGCAGCCAAAAATGCCGGATTACTCGCCGCACGCATCATCGGAGCAAGCAATCCTGACATCCAAGCCAAACTAACTGCATATGCAGCGCAAATGGAAAAAGATGTTTTGGGTTCTGATTTAAATGGTTGATAATCAGAATTTAGTTTAGATTTAATTTTCTCCATATCCATATTTTTCCCATCTTTTCCATAAGGGTAAAATAGGGTGGAATTAGGTGCCCTCTAAGTTTTGCAACACTAATTTTTTTTATCCGTAAGACCTCCGTAAATTTGGTTACAAGCATGTACGCGAATGAGGGGAAGATTACTTACACAATTTGTTTTTATTGTTGCTAGTCTATTTGCTTTTGTAGCAAATGGGCAGATTACATCTTTTACATCCATTCCTGCGGCAACGATTTCAGGTAACACACATACCCTGAACATCTGTGCAGGATCACAGGTACTCTTTATAAGCAATACGCATACTATTCAGGATAATACATCTGGCGGAATTTATGCGCTGCAAAATCCAACTACATATTCATGGAGTTTTGGAGTAGGTGCTGCTCCTGCCACAATGAATATTCAAGGGCCTCATGTGGTTACATACAATACACCCGGAACCTACAATGTTACGCTTACAGCACAATCTAATGGTTTGACATACTCACAACCGATAACTTTCGTAGTTAATGTAAGTGCTGGCCCAACTCTATCATTTACCCCTTCACTTGTTTCGGGTACTTCTGTAAATAATGTTGGTTGTACAGTTGCATCGACCTTTAATATGTATCAAGGTCAGCCTTACGGCTTTTCTGTTCCAGTATTTCAAACAGTTGGAACCAATAATACATGTACTTGCAACGAAGGACCAACTGTTGCAATTCCGAATGCTCAGAATTATCCTGCAGGAACAACTGCATCCATATATTGGGGTGGAAATGGTCAAGGTGGATTGACATCAGGTCCTATTACACTCGGTCCTTCAGCGACAGCGCCTACTTTGACAAGCTTTTTGGGTCAAACAGCAAATTCTGGATTTACCACGCACTATACTAACACCGGGAGTTACAATTTGGTGTACATGGTCAATATTGGTGGCTGTATTTTAAGTAAATACTACATTGTAAATTATGGTGCAGGAATAATTTCATACAATACGGTTGGACAAAATGTTTGTCTACCCGAAGGATTGAATTTGGAATTTACAAATCAGTCCCCGGGCAACACATATACCATTAATTGGGGTGATGGATCCACTCAAACAATAGGTTACCCGTCACTGAATACCTCTCCTAATACGGTTCCACACCAGTATTTACCTTCTTGTACTCAAACTGGACCTGCTCAACCTTATCAAATTACGATAACTGCAACAAATCAATGTCCCGTTGTGTCAGGAGGTATTCCAACTACCACGAGTCCTGCTCAATTCTATGTTAGTGCTGCTCCGACCGCTTCTTTTACCTCAAATCCTAGTCCACCCGTAATATGTGATGATCAGAGTATCACATTTACTAATAATACAATTCCAGGTCTTTATCAGATAAACGGAACCTGTAATAATGACTACTCTTTCGCATGGTCTATTTTAAATTCAAGTGGTCAAGCCAATGGATTTACACTTACAAGTGGTACCTTAGGTACATATAACACCGGTGGTTCTACATCAATTACGGCTTTGTTCACAACACCCGGTACTTATACGGTCTCATTAACTGCTAGTAATATTGTTTGTGGTAATAATACTTACACACAAACTGTAACAGTAAATCCATATCCGATTATACAAAATTTAACTGCTAACCCAATTTGTACTGGGGGTACTTTCATTGTAACACCCACAAGTTCACCACCAACGACACTCGTACCAAATGGAACCACATATTCTTGGGTACCTGTGGCTAACGCAAATATAACAGGTGCTGTTCCAGTAGCTAATGCTTCCACGATATCCGGAACACTAACGAATAACACTACTACAGTTCAAAATCAGGTATATACGGTTACTCCAAAAGCTGGATCGTGTATTGGCCCGAACTTTACTTTAACCGTTCCAGTTTACCCGAGTATTGCAATCAATGATGCGGCCATCACGGTTTGTAATGGAACACCTTTTACTTTTTCGCCTTCAAACACAGGGAATTCAATTCCATCTGGAACAACCTATACATGGACAGTTCAGGATAACCCAAATGTAACTGGCGAGCAAAACGGAACAACCTCGAGTTCTAACATATCAGGTACGCTTACTACTGCTGTATATAATTCCACTCAAAGTGTTGTTTATACTGTAACAGCAAACGCTGGAGGAACTTGCCCGAACGATCAATTTACTTTGACTGTCAATTTAAATGCACTTAATCCAGGGGTCATTGGGACTGATCAAGTTTATTGTGCCGGGGCAAATCCTGCGCCATTGACATTTACAACCAGTGCTTCAACGACCGGAACACTGAGTTATCAATGGCAATCGTCCAGCAGTGCAAACGGTACTTTCTCCAACGTTGTAGGCGCAACTTCCTCGAGTTTTGATCCGGGGGCATCTATTGGCGTGACCACCTATTTCAGAGTAATCATTACTTCGACCTTAAATCAGCAGCCTTGTTCAACAATTAGTAATGTCATACAATATTTAGTCAATCCGAACCCGGTTGCAAATGCAGGTTCAAATTTTACTAAAAATTGTGTTTCTAATCAAAACGGCGGAACTATTGGTATGTCACCAGTGGCTGGTATCAATTATTCTTGGAGCCCTACAAATGATCTAACACCTGCAAATAGTTCTAATCCATTCGCCAACCCAAGTGCAACTACAACATATACTCTTACGGCGACGAACTCAACTACAGGATGTTTCAGTACAAGTTCAGTTACAGTAACTGTAAATTTAACTTACCCAACTGCAAACGCTGGCCCTGACAAAAATAAAACATGTACTCAAAATAGTACCGGAGCAAGTATTGGAACTGCTGCGGTAAGCGGTACCAGTTACATCTGGACTCCAAACACCAACCTCAATACCAATACCAGTGCTGTTGTTACAGCAAACCCAGGCACGACAACAACCTATACAGTTACTGCTACCAATGATTTGAGTGGCTGTACCAGCCAGGATCAAGTGACCGTTTTTGTCGATTTATCCATTCCAACAGTAAATGCGGGCGCAGACTTCACAAAAACTTGTACTCAGAATCCAAATGGAATGGCAGTTGGTATGACGCCAGTAGCAGGGGTAACATATGCATGGTCTCCTACAACAGGACTGAATGACCCAAATATTGCCAACCCCATTGCCAATCCTACCTCCACCCAGAACTATACTTTAACAGCGACTCAAACTTCGAGTGGATGTACCTTATCAGATCAAGTTTTAGTTACGGTCAATTTAACGGTGCCTACAGCTATAGCAGGGAGTCCGTTTCTTAAAACATGTACCCAAAATCCGAATGGTGCAAATATCGGATTTGCAGGTCAAACTGGGGCCACCTACGCCTGGACGCCAACGACAGGTTTGGCCAATTCCACAGCATCTTTAACGAATGCGAACCCTAGCGTTACCACTACATACACACTTACAGCAACCAATACCGCCAGTGGTTGTACATTTGCTTCGACAGTACTCGTTACTGTGGATACTGAGGTTCCTTCGGTAGATGCCGGTTCAGATTTCAATAAAACTTGTACGGTTCATCCGAATGGTTTACAAATAGGCATGACCTCCGTGACGGGCGTTACCTACGCATGGAGCCCTACTACTGGTTTGTCACCTGCTGCTTCTTCTAATCCAACTGCAAACCCAACAAGTAATCAAACTTATACCTTAACCGCAACAGATAACAGTAGTGGTTGTGTGGCTACTGATCAAGTTGTGGTAACAGTCAATATTACGCCACCCGTTGCTGAAGCCGGAAACAACTTCACGATTGATTGTATCCAAAACACAACTGGTGGGGCCATCGGTATGTCACCTGTAAACGGAGTCACCTATAGTTGGTCTCCAACAACGGGTCTGACCAACGGAAGTATTGCCAATCCGAATGCGGCTCCAGCCACAACACAAACTTATACGCTAACCGCTACCAACACCTTGAATGGTTGTGTGGCCACGGATAACGTAACCGTAACCGTCAATACGACAGCTCCGACTGCCAATGCAGGTAGTGGCTTTATTAAAAATTGTACATCCAATACCTCAGGCTCTCAAATTGGTATGGCCTCTGCCAGTGGGGTCAATTATTCTTGGTCACCAAGTGCAGGGTTGAATTCCACAACAGTTTCCAACCCAACAGCCAATCCAAGTGTAACCACAACCTATACGCTAACCGCAACTAATCAAAGCAATGGTTGTACGGCAACTTCTTCAGCGGTTGTAACCGTAAATACACAGGCTCCTTTGGCAAATGCAGGCCCTGATGTAGAGATCAGTTGTAATCAAAATACGACAGGTGTAAATATTGGTATGAACGCCGTGAATGGCATTAACTATGCATGGTCTCCTGCCACTGGTTTATCTGCAACGAATGTCGCTTCACCTTTAGCGACACCAAGTGTGACCACACCTTATACCTTGATTGCAACAAATCCTAGTAATGGTTGTAGCAGTACAGATTTTGTCACTGTTACCGTCAATACGGCGCTGCCGGTTGCAAACGCTGGTGCCGATTTAACCATTCAATGTAACCTAAACCCAGCAGGTAACACTATAGGATCAGCAGCATTAACGGGTCATAGTTATGTTTGGTCACCTGCTTTGGGCCTCAGTAATCCGAATATTGCCAACCCGAGTGCATTCCCACCGACCACCACAACCTATACTGTAACGGTAACCAATAATGCAACAGGATGTTCCAACACAGATCAGGTTCTTGTAACGGTCAATAACACACCTCCAACTGCTCAGGTTGCGGGCCCAGTTCAGATCACATGTGCGAGTAATCAAAATGGTGTGAACATTGGTGCTGCCAATGTGAGTGGCCTTAGTTATTCTTGGAGCCCAGCAGCAGGCCTCAACGGTACTAACATTTCCAACCCAACAGCGAATCCTGCTTCAACAACAACCTATACCTTGACCACAACCAATATTGTCAATGGATGTAGCAGTACAGCTCAAGTTTTAGTGACGGTAAATAATACAGCACCTGTTGCTAATGCGGGTCAAGACCAAAACATAACGTGTCTGACAAACGTCGGTGGTGCAAGTATCGGGATGACTGCCGCAAATGGCATTTCTTATAGTTGGTTGCCAGTTACAAACCTAACGGCTACAAATACGGCAACCACTTCTGCAAATCCTACTACAACTACAACTTATACACTCACTGCTTTCAATCCAGCAAATGGCTGTTCTGCCACAGATGCAGTGATAGTTAATGTCAATAATACGCCACCTGTTACAAATGCAGGAGTAGATGCCACTATCAGTTGTACGCAAAATGCAACAGGTGCTCAAATTGGAATGTCCGCGGAGCCTTATGTTAACTATCAATGGTCGCCATCTACAGGTTTATCAAATAATGCCATTTCAAACCCAGTAGCCAATCCATCTGCTAACCAACAATATACACTCACCGCAACCAATACAATTAGCGGTTGTTCTAATCAAGATGTAATTAATGTAACAGTTAATAATACTTATCCAACGGCACTTCCATCTACCGGATTTACAAAAACTTGTGCTCAATTTGCATCCGGTTCTGCAATAGGTGGTCAGGCACAGGCCATGATTTCTTATTCTTGGTTGCCCATAACGGGTTTAAGCTCAGCCACGATTTCAAATCCAATCGCTAATCCGTTAGTGACCACTACTTATACGGTCAACGCGCTAAATCCAAACAATGGATGTATCACTACTTCCAATGTTTTAGTCGTGGTGGATATCCAAGCACCCACTGCAAATGCGGGCCCAGATAAATTGATTTCTTGTACATCGAATAGCACAGCTCCCGGGGCTCCAATCGGAATGAGCTCTGTGACAGGAATAAATTACAGCTGGAGCCCAACAAACAATTTATCTGCTTCGAATATCTCCAATCCAAGTGCGAACCCAACAGCAACTCAAACCTATACGCTTACTGCTCAAGACCCGACAAATGGATGTAGCAGCACTGATGAGGTGTTGGTCACTGTTAACTTTATTACGCCAGTAGCCAATGCGGGGCCTGATGGCGAAATTACATGTGTCACGAACTCATCTGGCTATCAGATAGGAACTGCTGCAGTGACAGGCCTTTCCTACAGTTGGGCTCCTACAACAGGATTGAGTGCAAGCAACATTGCACAACCCATCGCGAATCCGAGTGTCACTACAACCTATACATTGACTGTTACCAATATTTCATCCGGTTGTACACATACAGATCAAGTGGTGGTAACCGTTAATAATACAGATCCTGTTGCCAATGCGGGTACTGGGTTTATCAAGACTTGTGTCAACAATTTAGCGCCTATTCAAGTGGGCATGACCGCAGTTGCAGGCATTCAATACAACTGGTCTCCTAGTATTGGGCTCAACGATGCAACTGCATCAAATCCTATTGTTAACCCAAGTGTTTCTAATACATACACCCTTACTGCATACAATCCAATCAATGGTTGTGATGCAACGGATACCATTCAGGTTGTTGTCAATCAAGTTCTTCCTGTTCCAGATGCAGGAAACAACTTCACCAAAACTTGTGTACAAAATCCAAATGGTTTGGCTATTGGAACAACCAACTTAGCAAACCACACTTATGCTTGGTCGCCTGCCACAGGATTAACCAACACCAATACATACAACCCTACAGCGAATCCAACCACCACTACTACTTACACACTGACCCTTACCAATAACCAAAATGGTTGTGTGGCCACTGATGATATTGTAGTTACTGTCGATATTGAAATACCTGCTGCAAATGCGGGCCCTAATTTGCTCAGATCTTGTACGTCAAATACCAATGGTGCACAAATAGGCATGACCCCAATTGCCGGTGTCAATTACAGCTGGACGCCAACAACGGGGCTGAGTGCTGCCAATATTGCCAACCCTACGGCAACACCAACTGCTACAACTACCTATGTACTTACTGCAACCGATCAATCTAGTGGTTGTACGGCTACTTCTTCAATGGTATTTACCTATAATTTCACGGTGCCAGCTGTTAATGCCGGAGCGGATTTCACTAAAACTTGTGCCAGCAACCAGAATCCAAATGGTGCTGTAGTTGGTTTCTCAGCGGTTCCAGGAATGACCTACGCTTGGACGCCAACGAATGGCCTCACTAACCCAGCAGCGGCATCGACACTTGCGAATCCTATTGTTACAACAACTTATACTTTAACAGCTACCAATCCAACTAGTGGATGTACGGCAACAGATAATGTGACCGTAACGGTTGATATTGATGTACCAGCGGCAAATGCAGGAAACCCATTTACCAAAACATGTAATTCAAACACATCCGGGCAACAAATTGGTATGACCCCTGTAACAGGTGTAACTTATGCTTGGACTCCCGTAACTGGGTTATCTGCAGCAAATATTGCAAATCCGACAGCGAATCCGGCGGTTACCACAACCTATACGTTAACAGCTACAGATGTGTCAAGTCAATGTACCCAAACTTCTACCATTACTGTTACGGTTTTAACAGCCTTGCCAACTATAGAGGCCGGTCCTAATTCAACCATTACATGTAATAATCAAAATACGCCATTGGTTTTAGGAACAACTGCATTGGCAGGGCTTACCTACGCTTGGTCTCCAACCACAGGTTTGAATGATTACACGATTGCTCAACCTACAGCATCACCAAGCTCCTCCACAAATTACGTACTGACCGTTACGAATCCTCAAACCGGCTGTGTGGCCACAGATAATGTCTCTGTGACTGTCAATACCACCGCGCCGCCAATCAATGTGGGTACACCTTTTACAAAAACGTGTGTCCAATTCACGAATGGGACAACGATTGGTAGCCCAAGTATCGTTGGCTTGACCTACGCTTGGAGTCCTTCTTCGGGTTTATCTTCCACTACTATTGGACAACCCCTTGCGAATCCAAGTGCTACCACCACCTATAATCTTGTCGTCACAAATCCAACCAATGGCTGTACTTCAACTGGGCAAATAACGGTAGGGGTAAATCAAGTAACTCCGGTTGCCAATGCTGGTGTAGACGGTTCTATTACCTGTCTACAAACGCAACCGATTCAATTAGGAACCGCTTCTGTTGCAGGTTATGGCTATGCTTGGTCTCCACCAACGGGTTTGAGTGCCAATAATATTGCCAATCCGACTGCGAATCCGAATTCAACACAAAACTATACCCTAACCGTCACTGATACGAACAATGGTTGTACCGCCACAGATCAAGTGCAGGTTACGGTATCAAATACAGCACCAGTTGTAGATGCACTCGTTGTGGGCAACCAACAAACTATTTGTGCAGGTACTTCAATTACACTTTACGGTACCGGAGCCAACACCTATACTTGGAGTAATGGCGTCACCAATAATCAGTCTTTTGTACCGAATGCAACCACGACTTATACGGTTACCGGAACAAATACAACAAACGGTTGTCAGGCAACGGATATCATTGCGATAACGGTTAACCCAATTCCTACCGTAAACCCTATTACTTCAATCGTTCGTTGTTCGGGAACAAGCACAGGTAATATCAATTTTACGGGTAGTGTTCCAAACACGGTGTTTAACTGGACAAGCTCTAATACGGCAGTAACAACAGCTGCTTCCGGTGTAGGTAATATCCCTTCATTTACGGTAACCAATACAACGCCAAACCCTATCGTAAGTACCATCACTGTGACTCCAAAATTCAGTTTGAACGGGGTTGACTGCTTTGGAACGCCACAAACTTTTACAATTACGGTCAATCCGATACCTACGGTGAATGCAGTCAATTCATTCCCGATTTGTGATGGAGTCACAACCTCAGCGATTAATTTCTCGAGCTCATTTGGTGTAGCTAACACAACTTACACTTGGGCTAATTCGAATACAGCTATTGGTTTGGGAGTAGGAGCCACCGGAAATATTCCTGCTTTTATCGCAACCAATGGGGGCAACACACCAATAAGTGGAACAATTACAGTTACGCCAAGTGCAAATGCTTGTAATGGTACGCCAATGACATTCACTATTACTGTGAATCCTATTCCGACAGTCAATGCCATTGCAGCTCAGGTTGTTTGTAATAACAGCAACACCACAGCAATCAATTTCACTGGTGCAGTTGCAAATACGGTTTATTCATGGACTAACTCCAATACTGCAATCAATTTGGGCAGCCAGGGCAGCGCCAATATTGCAGCATTTACGGCAACAAATACCACCAACGCCCCAATCACCGGAAATTTTGTAGTTACACCTACTTACACCAACGCGAACGGAACTTGTACGGGTGCTACGACCACATTTAGCATTACGGTTAACCCAACGCCAACAGTCAATACTGTTCAAAGTCAAAGTGTTTGTGTAGGATCATCTACTGCAGCAGTGAGTTTTGCATCTACTTTTAACGTAGCAGGGACCAGCTATCACTGGACAAATACGAATGCAGCCATCGGTTTGGGAACATCAGGGGTAGGGGATATTTCGTCTTTTGTGGGAACAAATTCAACGAATGCACCGATAACAGGACTAATTACTGTAACGCCAAAAATTACATTGGGAGGTCAAACTTGTAATGGCACGCCACAAACTTTCAACATTACCGTGAATCCGATGCCAACGGTTGTAGATCCACAAGATATCGTTGTTTGTCATAATATCACTGCCGGAGGTGTTACATTTACAGGGGCGGTAGCAAATACCAACTATAATTGGGTAAACAACACCACTTCTATCAATTTAAGTGCTTCGAATACGGGAAATATCAGTGCATTTGTGGCAACAAATCCAACAAATGCTCCTGTAACCGCAACAATTACCGTGACTCCTGTTTTTGGAACTGGAAACGGTGCCTGTACAGGTACTTCTCAGACCTTCACGATAACGGTCAATCCTTTGCCAACAGTCAACCCAGTGGCCAATCAATCTGTATGTGTGGGGCAACTGAGTTCAGCAATCAATTTCGCTTCTACCTTTGGAGTGATTGGTACGCAATACCACTGGACCAACTCAAACCCATCTATTGGTGTTGTGGCTTCCGGAACAGGTAACATTGCGGCGTTTAACACTGTCAATTCAAGTAACACAGTTCAAACAGGTAATTTTAGTGTCAGCCCGAAATACACCAATCTGCAACACGAATGCGTGGGTAATCCGGTGACATTTAGTATCAGTGTGATTCCAACACCTACAGTTGTTGACCCAGCGAATATTGTGGTTTGTAACAATGCTGCAGTGCCAGCTGTAAATTTCACGGGTGCGGTTACAGGAACAACTTATTCATGGACCAACACAACCACTTCAATCAATTTAGCAGCCTCATCAACCGGAAATATTGCCTCATTTAACGCAACAAACACGAGTGCAGCACCTGTGGTAGCCTTGGTGCAAGTGACGCCGAGTTATACACATGGTTCAACAACCTGTCCAGGTACAAGTGAATCGTTTACAATTACTGTAAACCCTACACCAACTGTGAATGCAGTTTCATCGACTGCTTATTGTGTGGGCTCACAAACAAGTGCCATTTTATTTTCAAGCAGCTTTGGTGTGGCAGGCACTACTTATTCATGGACAAATTCTAATTCAGCAATCGGATTAGCCACTGCTGGTAATGGCAACATTGCCTCTTTTACCACCACCAACTCAACAAATCAATCCATCGCAGGGAATATTGTCGTGACACCTGCGGCCAATGGTTGTTTGGGTAATACCAGCAACTTCAACCTAACGGTGAACCCAATTCCGACAGTGAACTCCGTTGCCAATCAAGTAAAATGTAACGGAACACTCAGCAATGCCATCACTTTTTCAGGTGCAGTTCCAGGTACCACCTATAGCTGGACAAACAATAACCCGAATATCAATTTAGCGACATCAGGCTCAGGAAATATTCCAGCTTTTACCTTAACGAACAACACCAATGCGCCAATAACTGCAACCATTACCGTTACTCCAACTTATAATTTTGCCGGGACTACTTGTACAGGAGCAACAACGAGTTTCACGATTACGGTAAACCCAACACCAACCGTTAACCAAGTAGCTAACCAGGCAATATGTGTGGGTAGCAGCAGCAGCATCATTGCATTTACAAGTACATTCGGCGTCAGTGGAACAAGTTACAATTGGGTGAATAACAATACCTCTACAGGTATTTTAGCCAACGGTTCTGGTGCTTTCCCTTCTTTCAATGCGACCAATACAACCACCGGAGTCATTACCTCTACTATTACAGTTACACCGAGCATGACCAATGGTGGACAAGCGTGTACAGGCACACCAATGAGCTTCACCTACGCCGTGAATCCTATTCCAGTGATGGCAAATCCGGCGGACCAAATTTGGTGTCATGGTAACCAGACAAATGTGGTCACTTTCTCGAGTAACGTAACTGGTACCGTATTTAACTGGTCTGCCACAAATACAGGAATAGGTATCGCCGCAACTGGGCAAGGTAATATTGGAATTTTTGGTGCCGTTAATACCACAACAACCGTTCAAACTGCTACTGTAAATGTAACGCCTTCATTCACAAACGGCGTTGCAACATGTACCGGAACTCCTCAAGATATGGTTTTCACGGTCAATCCGATTCCGAGCGTTCAAGATCCAACAGACCAAGTCATTTGTGCCGGACAAAATACCACCACTGTATCTTTTGTGGGTACGGCAACTCAGTACAACTGGACCAATTCTAACACGAGTATCGGATTAGCTGCAAGTGGATCAGGTAATATCATCACGTTTACCGGACAAAATACAGGTAGTGTACCTCAAACAGCTAATATTGTCGTTACGCCTTTGTTCGTTAATGGTGGTTTAACCTGTCCAGGCGGAACCCAGACCTTTAGCATTTCGGTGAATCCGTCGCCAATTATCACTTATAATCAGGTTAGTCCGCAACCTGTTTGTTCTAACAGTGCAACTAACTCTGTTACGATCTCCTCCCCAACACCAAATACCAATTTTACTTGGAGTATTCCTTCCATTCCTGCAGGTATCAACGGACTCAATGTAACAAGCGGTACCAATACAATCCCATCCTATACGCTTGTAAATACCACGAGTTTACCGATTACCATCAACTTTGTAGTGAGTGCATCAACAAGTGTCGGAAGTTGCCCGGGTGTCAGTTCGACTTATACTATTACAGTCAATCCTTCACCGACTGTTGTTACCACTAACCCAATAGTTGTTTGTAATGGCGGCCAAGTTAGTAATTTGACATTTACAGGCACTGGAACAAGTTATGCATGGTCAAATGATCTTCCATCTATCGGATTGCAGGCCACTGGAAATAATCAAATTGCTGCTTTTACCGCTGTAAATAATACGGCTACTGTTCAAACTGCTAATATTGCTGTGACCCCAATTTATTTAGGAAGCGGAATTTCTTGTAATGGAACGGTTTCAAACTTTACCATCACAGTGAATCCTACACCTGCCGTTACACCAACAAACGATCTTGCATTGTGTAATACCAGTGTATCTACTCCATTTAGTTTCACGGGTACTGCTTCAAGTTACAATTGGACAAACAGTAACACAGCAATAGGACTCATTGCATCTGGTCCAAATGGCTTACCTTCGTTTACTGCGACCAATACCTCGAATACGCCGGTTACAGCAACAGTGAGTGTCTTGCCAATTTTTGTGAACGCAGGCGTAACATGTACAGGTACACAGGATCAATTTGTCATTACTGTGAATCCAACACCAACAGTCAATGACCCAAGTGATCAAGTGCTTTGTAATCAAGCGAATACCCAGGCGGTTAGTTTTACGGGTTCAGGTACCGGCTATCATTGGACTAACACAGCACAGTCCATAGGTTTAGGAACGAACGGATCTGGAAATATTTTACCATTTACTGCTGTCAATAATACCAATTCTCCGGTCGTAGCAACAGTTGAGGTTACACCTCAGTTTACGGGTTCTGGCGCAACATGCTACGGCGCTCCGCAAAGCTTTAATATTACAGTGAACCCGACGCCGTCTTTAGTTGATCCAGCCAATCAAACGGTTTGTAATAGCGCAAGTACTGCCTTGGTAAATTTGGTGGGCACAGGTACAAGTTATACCTGGGCAAATAACACCACAGCTATTGGCTTGAATGCGACAGGTACTGGAAATATCCCTGCTTTCACGGCAACAAACAACGGTTCAACTCCTTCCATCGCTCAAGTGACCTTTACACCTATTTTCGAAGGTGGCGGAGTTTCCTGTCCGGGCCCAACCCAGACCATGAGTTTTACCGTGAACCCAACGCCTTCTTTGATAGCACCAAGTTCGCAGGTGGTTTGTAATACTTCCATGACCTCAGCTGTTGTTTTTTCAGGGTCGGCCACAAGTTATTCTTGGTCTAACACGCTCACCTCAATTGGTCTATTGGGCACAGGATCTGGGAACATAGCGAGTTTTGCCGCACTGAACAGCACGAGTGTGCCTGTGAGTTCGACCATAACCGTCACCCCTATATTTACTGGAAATCAAGTCAATTGTCCGGGGCCAACCCAAAGTTTTACAATTACAGTGAATCCTACGCCAGTAGTAATAGATTTACCTAATCAAACCGTTTGTAATGGATCTTCTACTAGCCCTTTAAGTTTTACCGGTACAGCAACAAGTTATACATGGACCAATTCATTACCAAGTATTGGTCTTATTGCTCAGGGTACAGGAAATATTTCAAGTTTCAATGCTGTCAATTCAAGTAGTAACCCAATTGTAAGTACAATTACGGTTACACCTCATTTTTTAAATGCCAGTGTCAGTTGTTCTGGTGCAACTGAAACAATCAACATTACAGTCAACCCGACTCCTATTGCTACTGCGCCAGCCAATCAGGTTTATTGTAACAATCAAATTGCCACTAGTACAAGTCTTGCTGGTACGGGTACAAGCTACACCTGGACCAACTCTAATACAGGAATTGGTTTGGCTGCCTCTGGTACAGGAAATATTCCGTCTTTTACGGCTATCAATACTGGTTTTGCTGCAGTAACTGCAACGGTTACCATTACGCCTCATTTCTTGAATAATGGCGTAGAATGTAACGGAACTCCAGTGAGCTACACAATTACGGTCAATCCATCTCCAATTGTGAATGACCCAGCGAATCAAACGGTCTGTAATGGTACATTGACGAGTGCCGTGGCCTTCCAAGGATACAACGGGACCATCTACAACTGGACCAATACCATGCCGTCAATTGGGCTTGTGGCTTCGGGTACCGGAAATATAACGGCCTTTACAGGGCAAAATACAGGTTCTAGTCCATTGACAGGAACCATTGTCGTAACGCCACAATACCTCAATGCAGGCCTATCTTGTTATGGTTCTCCGGAATCCTTCACCATTACTGTGAATCCTTCACCTGTAGTAGGTTTCTCTGCTCAAAATCAAGTCATTTGTTCGGGTGCAATTTCAAATACGGTAACGATCAATTCTACCACTCCAAATGCTAATATTACCTGGAATGTCATCAATGCGCCAGCAGGTATCAATGGCCTTACCAGCACGTCTGGTACCAATACAATCCCATCCTATACGTTGGTTAATACAACCAATGTTGCTCAGATCATTCAATTTACCGCAAGTGCCTCTACCAATATTGGTGGTTGCCCTGGAATTAGCTCCACATATACCATTACCGTAAATCCGGCACCTACGGTTGTTTCGACCAATCCAGTTGTGGTTTGTAATGGTGGTCAAGTAGGAAGCATCTCGTTCACAGGTACCGGAACAAGTTATTCCTGGACCAACAGTTTGCCTTCCATCGGATTAGCGATTAATGGAACCAACTCGCTACCAGTATTTACAGCGATCAATGGAACAGCCTCTATTCAAACTGCAAATATTGCAGTCACGCCTGTTTTCCTTGGAAATGGAGTTACTTGTAATGGTTCTGTATCTAACTTCACAATTACCGTGAATCCAACCCCGGTTGTTACGCCAGTTCCAGATTACGCACTTTGTAACAGCCAAGTCACAGCTCCTTTGAGTTTTGCAGGTACTGCCACAAGCTACTCATGGACAAACAGCAATACTTCTATTGGACTTACTGCAACCAATGGTACCAATCAACTGCCAAGTTTTACAGCTATCAACGGCACGGGGCTTGCCATTAATGCAACAATCAGCGTCATTCCGCTTTTCCAGAATGCGGGTGTCACTTGTACAGGTAGTCAGGATCAATTTGTAATTACCGTTAACCCGACCCCAATTGTCAATGACCCATTAGACCAAGTAAGATGTAATTTGACACAAACCGCAGTTGTCAACTTCGGGGGAACTGCTACCAACTATACCTGGAGTAACAACCTCACTTCAATTGGTTTGGCGGCAAATGGTTCTGGTAATATCCTTTCTTTCACGGCACTCAATAGCGGTAGTTCGCCGGTTGTTTCCACCATTGAGGTTACTCCATTATTCGTGGGTTCGGGTGCTTCGTGTCCAGGTTCGCCTCAAACATTCTCTATAACTGTTAATCCGACGCCTAGCTTGATTGATCCAATTGATCAAACTATTTGTAACGGGGCAAGTACTGCCTTGGTCAATTTAATTGGCACCGGAACAAGTTATGGTTGGTCGAACAATACGCCATCAATTGGTTTAAATGCAACTGGAAATGGCAATATTTCCCCATTCACAGCAGTCAATGCTGGCTCCACACCAATTACTGCACAAGTCATTATAACTCCTCAATATACAGGTAGTGGCGTGAGTTGTCCGGGGCCAAGTCAAACCATGACTTTCACGGTGAATCCGACACCAACAATGACTGCTCCGGCAGCACAAGTTGTTTGTAATGCGACGTCTACGCAGGCAGTAAACTTTTCCGGCTCGGCCACAAGTTATACATGGGTCAATTCACTACCTTCTATTGGTCTAGCATCATCTGGATCAGGTAATATCAGCAGTTTTGCTGCAACAAATATTGGTTCGGTTCCAGTTAGTTCGACAGTAACCATCACTCCAATTTATACAGGCGGTCAGGTGAGTTGTAATGGTCCAACTCAAAACTTCACAATTACAGTCAATCCGAGCCCAATCGTCAATGATTTACCGGATCAGACTGTATGTAACGGTTCATCAACCAATCCACTCAACTTTACAGGTTCGGGAACTGGATATACATGGACAAATACCCTTGCCAGTATTGGACTAGGTAATGCGGGTTCTGGCAATATCTCGAGTTTTACAGCCGTGAATGGTTCTAATGGGCCATTAGTCAGTACCGTTACCGTTACACCTCAATACCTCAATGCCGGATTAAGCTGTTCGGGAACGCAACAAACTATTGTGCTGACCGTTAACCCAACGCCAAGTGCAACTGCTCCTGCCAATCAGATTTACTGTAACAACCAAGTAACACCAGGTACTAGTTTGGTAGGTACCGGAACAAATTACTCTTGGACAAACTCCAATCCAGCGATCGGACTTGGTGCAACAGGTACGGGTAATATTCCATCATTTACCGCGACCAACACAAGTTCAGCAACTATTACAGCTACAATTAGCATTACTCCGCGTTACCTCAATAACGGAATTGAGTGTTTGGGAATTCCAGTGAGCTTTACTATTACCGTAAACCCCACACCCGTTGTTAACGATCCAGGAGATTTAGCAATTTGTAATGGTTCTTTGACGCCAGCAATCAATTTTACAGGAACTGCCACTCAATACAACTGGACAAACACAGTCGCCTCAATTGGATTGGCATCTGCCGGAATCAATAATATCGCTGCATTTAATGCCCAAAATACGGGTTCTACTCCGTTGGTTGCTAGTGTCAATATCACACCGATTTACATTAACGGAGGTATTTCTTGTGCTGGGGTACAAGAGACCTTCACCATTACTGTGAATCCTACACCAGTGGCCAATGATCCAAATGATGTCACTTATTGTCATAACCAAAATACAGTTCCGATTAACTTGACAGGTACGGCTACAAATTACACCTGGACCAACAATAATCCTTCCATTGGTTTGGGTACAAACGGTCAAGGCTTGGTGTCAAGTTTTCAAACCATCAACAACACCAACGGCCCAGTTTCAGCAACAATTACCGTGACGCCATTCTATACTTTTGGTTCTAATGTTTGCGCAGGTCCGACACAAAACTTCACGATTTCAGTAAGTCATGTACCGACTGTCACAAACTTAAGTAACGTCAGCATATGTGGCGGCAGCCTCACCAATGCTATTTCATTTGCAGGAACAGCCAATGCTTTTGTTTGGGCTAATTCGAATACTGCAATTGGGCTGGGGGCTAGTGGAACTGGCAACGTACCTAGTTTCTCCGCAATAAATAACACTCCTCAAGATGTTACAGCAACAATCAATGTAACGCCTCAGTATATTTCAGCAGGGGTAACGTGTCCGGGTACAACACTGCCATTTAATATCACAGTGCGTCCGACACCTCTTGTAGGAACTATTTTTGACCAATCGATTTGTAACGCAACAAGTTTCTCTCAAAGTTTAACTTCTTCGGTTCCTGCAACGTTTGAATGGTCAGCTATTTCCAACCCGAACGTAACTGGCGAAGTATTCCTGACACAAACGAGCTCAACGATTTCTAATACGCTTACTAATACGACAACGAGCATACAAAACGTACAATATACAGTCAATGCCATTTCAGTACCTTATGGTTGTGTAGGACCTGACAGTATGTTTACCATAGCCGTTGTTCCGGAAGTTATTCTAAACATACCGAGTACTGTTGAAATATGTAGTGGAGCTACTGTGAGTGCCTTCTTAAACGCAAACGTTCCTTCAAATTACACTTGGTTTACCACATTCAATAATCCAAATATCACCGGTGAATCCTTGACCCAAAACACAGGTTCAGTCATCAATGACGTACTGATTAATACAAGCACAACCAACCAACTCGTTATTTACGCCGTAACGCCAACCTCACAACTGAGTTCTTGTATGGGTGCAACCCAAACAATTGCAGTCACAGTAAAACCTGAACTAGAACTGCTCAATTCGGATACTGTTGTTATTTGTAGTGGAAGTGCAGTTAATCTTACCCTAACAGCAAATACGAATGTTACTTTCAATTGGTATGCGAATCAATCTGTCAATGTAACAGGGGAAACGCTTTCTGCTGTTGCATCTGGCAATATCAACGATGTGTTGGTCAATAACACAACCTCCCCACAAACTGTCCTTTATAACGTAGTTGGTACGTCAGGGGCAACAGGTTGTTCGAGTCCGATCATACCGGTTTGGGTTATTGTCAATCCGATTCCGATCATGACGCCGATGGCCAACCTTACAAGATGTAATGGAGCCGCAGCGGCTATACCAAACTTCAGTTCTTCAGTTACTGGAGCAACCTATAACTGGACAAACTCTAATCCAAACATAGGGCTTGGCTTAAACGGTACAGGACAACTTCCAGCATTCAACATCACTAACATCAATTATGCACCGATTACTTCGAGTATTCATGTGAGTTCTTCGTTTACTAATCTTGGCTTGACTTGTACGGGTAGTACAACTTCGTTCAATATCGTCGTTAACCCAACACCAAGTGCTTATCCGATTAACAATCAACAATATTGTAACGGAAGTAATACAGCGGCTGTGCCAGTTTCTGGTCCAGTTTCTGGAACTGTTTATAATTGGAGCAGCTCAACACCATCCATTGGTGCACCTGTTTCTGGAATAGCCAATATTCCTTCGTTCATTACTTCCAATATTGGATCTACGCCAGTCCAGTCTTCGTTTCAAATTCAACCTAGCTATACCAATGCTGGACAAACCTGTTTTGGACCAATATCATCCTTTACAGTAACTGTTCAACCCACACCAACGGCAAGTCCGGTTGCGAATCAAACCGTTTGTGATGGGGCAAATACTGCAGCCGTTCAATTTGTTGGCAATTCTAATGCAGTAAGCTTTAACTGGACTTCCAACTTACCGAGTATTGGTATGTCGGCAAGTGGAAATGGTAATATACCGGCCTTCCAGGCAAATAACAATTCCAATGCACCAATCGCTGCGACTATTACCGTACTTCCACAAATAGTATCCGGATCCCTGACTTGTCAAGGCCCAACAAGTAATTTCTCCATCACGGTAAATCCAATACCAACCGTGGATCCGATTTTACCACTGACGTTCTGTAACAATGCCGTTTCTCAGGTTGATTTTTCTTCGACCTTCATGAACAATAGCCCAAATGTATTCTACAACTGGACCAATAGCAATCCATCAATTGGCATGCCGGCAACGGGTACGGGAGATATCAATTTCTTGGCCTCAAACAATACAAATGGCCTGATTCAAGGCACTGTTTCCGTAACACCAGTTTATATCAACAATGCGGTTTCATGTTTGGGTATTGCTCAACAAGTAAGCATAACCATTAATCCGACACCAACAGTCGATACGATCAGTAACGTACTTGTCTGTGCGGGTCAAAATGTATTGGTTGATTTTTACAGCACCTTTAATGTGCCACAAACTTACTATAACTGGACCACCACTAATCCTTCAATTGGTTCTGGTGCAAATGGATCGGGTAGTGGTATGTCATTTACCAGCGTCAATAATACGGCAGTTGCTCAGTATGCGACCGTTACAGTGACTCCAGTTTTCAGCAACGCCGGAGTGACTTGTTCAGGCGTGGCTGAAACTTTTGAAATCACTGTTAATCCAATTCCAGTCATCAATGCGGTGAACGATCAAGTTTTGTGTTCAAATATCAACACACTTCCAATTACCTTTACAAGTAATGTCCAGAATGCACAATACAATTGGACCAACAATAATACCAACATTGGTCTTCCTGCATCCGGAGTAGGCAATATCCCAAGTTTTGTAGCAACAAATAATGACACCGTTCAGCAAAACGCGCTCATCAATGTTTCGATTTTACATACAAGTAATGGACTCACTTGCCAAGGTTTGAATCAATTGTTCAATATTTTGGTCAATCCACTGCCTACAATTGATCCTGTCAATGATCAAACACTTTGTGCCAATACTTCAACACAAGCCGTGATTTTTGACGGCAATATGGTCAATAATACCTACACCTGGACAAATACAAATTCAGTGATTGGATTATCGGGTAGTGGCAACGGAAATATTGTTTCTTTCACTGCCTTGAACCCAAGCTCAGTAGCTCAATCTGCCATCGTTTCGGTCACGCCTCATATATCAATGAACGGTGTGCAATGTAGTGGGCAGCCGATGAATTTTGATTTCTTAGTGCATCCGGCGCCAACGGTCAATCAGGTCCAAGATGTTGCGCTCTGTGAAAATTTCTATTCACCACAATTTACTTTTGGCGGTCAATTCAGTGGCACGCAATACACTTGGTATAATGACAACACCGCAATAGGACTAGCAGCTTCAGGTGTCAATACCCTGAATCCTTTCCTTGCAACAAATAATACTGTCGCACCAATTGTAGGAAATATCAATGTCGTACCAAGTATTCAGTATGGTAACCTGAATTGTTTTGGATCGCCTATGGAATTCTCCATTTCAATCAACCCACAACCACAAGTAGTGGCTCCACAAAACCAAGTGGTGTGTAATGGTGCTCAGGCCGCTGCTATCAACTTTACGGGGCCATCTACGGGTACAACCTATGTCTGGACCAACAACAACCCATCGATCGGTTTAGCAGCGAGTGGCACCGGCAACATTGGAGTCTTTACGGCAACCAATGCAGGCAACACACCAATAACGGCAACCATTACCGTAACGGCTCAATATGTCAACGGCACACAAATCTGTGCGGGTAACTCAGAGACCTTCACAATCACCGTGAATCCTGCTCCTGTAATGATTCCGGCACCAAATGTGACGGTTTGTAGCGGTACATTACTCAATGGTATCTCTTTTGCAAGTACAGTGCCTACAACTACTTTTAGTTGGGTCAATAACCAAACATTGATAGGCTTGCCTGCTAACGGAACTGGCGACATTTTGCCATTTATTCCGTCCATTTCTACTACGGTACCGGTTACTGCCATGATACAGGTACAAGCCATCGATACTTACAATAACACAACATGTAGCAGCCCAATTGACACCTTCTACATTACCGTGAACCCAATTCCAAACTTTAATAGTGTTCCAAATATGGTGGTGTGTGCTGGGGAAACTGTTCCGTTGACTTTCATAACAGGAACAGTCATCAATACGACCTATAACTGGACAAATAACAACAACACCATTGGTTTGCCAAGTTTTGGAACAGGAAACATACCTGCCTTTACAGCTATTAACAATGGGTTAAATCCTGTAACGGCTACCATTGAACTGGCGGCTAGCTACACCAATAATCAAGTTCAGTGTTTTGGTAATATTGAAACATTTACCATTACTGTAAATCCGACTCCACAAGTGGCTGATGCCCCAAATCAAGTGATTTGTAGTGGTGAATTAGTTGATGGCGTGATCATGCAGGGTACCTTACCGAATGCTTATTATACTTGGACAAACACAATCCCATCAATCGGTTTGGCATCGTCAGGGATTGGCAATATTCCAAGTTTCCTAGGTTGGAATCAGGGCACGGCTCCTATAGTTGCACAAATCAATTATACACCAAACTATACCAATAATGGCGTTACCTGTCAGGGTACAACTCAGAACTATACAGTAACGATCAATCCTATCCCGGCTGTAGTGGCTCAGGCAGACGTCGTTGTTTGTGACAACGAGGCCATTCCAAGTGTCGTCTTTACGGGTCCTGTACCTGGTACAGATTACGCCTGGTCTAACAATAACCTCACAATCGGGCTCAATCAGTCCAATGGTTTTGACGTGATACCAGCGTTTGTGGGCAACACCAATAACAATGTGCCAAATGTTGCTCAAATCATTGTTAATGCCACTTATACCAATGCGGGAGTCACTTGTCAAGGTAATATAGATACTTTCTTGTATGTCGTGAATCCGATTCCAAACGTACTTGATCCTACAGATCAAGTGGTTTGTGCGAATGAATTTACACAGGTTATTGACTTCACGGGCTCGGTACCGGGCACGGCCTATAACTGGATCAACAACAACGCCGCAATTGGTTTGGCAGCTTCAGGCACAGGTGATATTTCACCATTCATGGCCATGAACAATACCAACGCTCCGTTGGTTGCTACGCTCGTGGTTCAAGCGGCCTATACCAACATGAACACAACTTGCTTGGGCAATACCGAACAAATGACCATTACGGTAAATCCACGTCCGAATGTAGAGCCTATTGCAGATCAGGTGGTTTGTCATAACGACAACGTATTGCCAGTCCAATTCAGTGGTTCGGTTCCTGGAACTATTTATACCTGGACCAACACTGAAACTAGCATTGGCTTAGCAGCAGGTGGTATTGGCAACATTGCAGGTTTTGTTGGCTTGAACCCTGGAGCAAGCCCAGTAATTGCACAAGTTGATGTTACTCCTTCGTATACCAATGCCGGTTTAACTTGTAATGGAAGTGTTGAAACCTTTACTATTACGGTCAATCCTTGGGCCTACCTTCAAAACTTACCTCTGACAATTTGCTCCGGTGAAAATACCAATATTGATATTCAAACCACTATTGCGTCATCAAGTTCATGGATTGCACAAAGTAATCCAAATGTCAACGGAGAAACACTGACTACCCAATATTCAGACGAAATCAATGATATTTTGGTGAATTTATCGGCTGTGCAACAAGTAGTCAATTATCAAATTGATTTGGTTTCACAACCATACGGATGCGCCTCTGGGCCGTACAATATTGCGGTAAGTGTTCAGCCACCAGTAGATGTTGACTTTGACGTCGTGACACAATTGAAATGTTCTGATCTTCCGGTGCTCTTCGATAACAATTCTGTGGGCAATAGCACCTACGAATGGTCTTACGGCGATGGCGATTCAGCGACAACGTACGATGGGTATAATGTTTATGATGACTACGGTGTTTATGAAGTTACACTCATTGCAACCGATGTTCAGACGCTTTGCCAAGATAGTATGTCCGTATTGATAGATGTGCTTGAATCACCAGAAGTTGGCTTTACGGCATCAATCACAGAGGCTTGTGAGTACGTTGATGTCATATTCACCGATACAGTTCAGGATACCACTACGAACGTATATTGGACCTTTGGCGATGGTGAAGACTCTTATCAGTTTGGGCAAGTGGACCATCAGTTTGCTCAGCCAGGTTGTTACGATATCACCCTGTACGTGACAGGAACAAACGGTTGTACAGTTGCAGATACAGCTGAAGACTTAGTTTGTGTAGTACCGGCACCAATTGCCGATTTCTTTGTAGACAACACGGTTCATCTAATCGATGACGCTACCTTCTTCTTTGATAATCAGTCTCAATATGCATTGTACTATGACTGGACCTTCGGTGATGGTGACACAAGTGTTGCCACCAATCCAATCCATGTTTATGATGCTGTGGGCGAATATTTAGTCACCTTGACAGCTATTAATGAATTGGGTTGTATCGACACTGCCAATATTACGGTCATTGTCCGTGAAGAGTTCTTGCTGTATGTACCTAACACCTTTACACCAAACCAAGATGGCACCAATGATACATTTAAACCACTGATCAATAACCGCTATGTGGAGTCAAGCTATCGTTTTGCAATCTACAACCGTTGGGGCGAACTTGTCTTTGAATCCTATGACGACGACTATGGTTGGGATGGCACCTACGGAGCAGGCATCAACAGAGCCGTCCAGGATGGTGTGTTCACTTGGGTGATCAGTCTGAAGATGAAAGAGGATGAAGAGGCCATTCAATTTACTGGTCATGTGACCTTATTGAAATAGCCAATTTCAAAATGTCATTAGAACTTTACTCGTAAAGCAAATATTTCTTACGGATCGCTAAAAAATCGCTGAGGCCTGGCTGCCAGGTTGCCCTGATTTCTTTAGCTGACCAACCTTTTTCGAGTTGTTCTTTCAAGGAAGCCGTACCAGCCAAGCGATTGAAAAAAGCAGGCTGATCAATGAAAACATTCGAATCTCCGAGTAAATCTCTTGCATTGATGAGGTAATTCAAATTGAGTTCATAACTTCTTTTGACGGTACTAGTACGGAGGTCGTAGCCTTGACAAATTTTATTCAAATGCAGCGGGCTTTTTGCACCGATAGTAGGGATAGGCATAAATTGATAGTCGAGTACCGGAAATTTCGGATGGCCGTAAACTTCAAAAGGTTGGTCGGTCCCGCGCCCAACACTAATTGTAGTGGCTTCAAATAAGCACAAGCTAGGGTAAAGTGTAATGGCCGCATCTGTTCTGAGATTTGGCGAGGGGGCAACAGGTAATGTGTACTTGAGTTTATGTTTGTAGTTTTTACATGGAATAACCCAAAGACTGCAGCGCACAGATTTATGCAACCATCCTTCTCCGTTGATCATCATGGCATATTCTCCGATGGTCATGCCATAAACAATTGGAACGGGGTGCATGCCAACAAAAGACTTGAATTGCGGCTCTAAAACAGGTCCATCAACATAATGCCCGTTCGGATTTGGTCTATCGAGTACAACTAATTGTTTTTTGTTCTCGGCACAAGCTTCCATTACATAATGCAAGGTCGAAATATAGGTGTAGAATCGAACACCGACATCTTGGATGTCATAAATAACGATATCGATATCTGCCAATTGAGCATCAGTGGGTTTTTTGTTCGAGCCGTATAAAGAAACCAATGGAATACCCGTTTTTTCGTCGATGCTGTGGCTCACATGTTGCCCGGCATCGAGGTCACCTCTGAAGCCGTGTTCTGGCGAAAAAACTTTGATTACTTGGAGTTGTAAAGCTAGAAGAGTGTCTACTAAATGCACCCCATTGACAACAGATGTCTGATTACTTACAACGGCAATTCGTTTATTTTTCAAGGAGTCCACAAAAAGATGCAGGCGATCAATGCCTAAAATTGGATGTTGAAGTGCGGGTTTTTGTTGTGGATGCGACACATTTGTAATTTGGCTCACTTCGATGGAGTCTTCTTCAATGACCACCGTTTCTGCAATAGGAGCAGCCAATGTATGAGGCTGTTTATTTTGCAGGACCTCACAAGAAATGAGTAAAAATAAATGTAGGAACACCCAAGCCAAAAGCTTTGTGTATTTTTGAGCTAATAAAAGTGATTTTTTGTCTTTTGAACGTTTCATATCATCTAGGCTGATCAAGCAAAAACACCTTGGTTTGCAACGCACCAAACCAATTGTGCGGATTTCCATTATTAGTATTGCATTGGCAATATTAGTGAATAGTTTAACATTGGCAATCGTGGCGGGCTTTCAACAAGAGATAAAAGCCAAAATTATTGGGTTTAATGCGCCGTTTTTTATTTCAAAAGCCGGATCCGCACATATCTTTGAAGCCGAACCAATTGACAAACAAATCCCGTTTTTACAAGAAATTGCAAATATCAAAGGTGTGTCCGGATTACATGCAGTTGCCTTCAAGCCGGCTATGCTGCAGTCTCAAACTTTTACTGATACCATTCAAGTACTTCAAACCAAAGACTCAGTCATTCAAAGACAAGATATTTTTGGAGTGATGTTCAAAGGGGTAGATCGCGATTATTCATTTGATTTTCTCCAGAAAAACTTAGTTGCGGGTCGTCTCATTGATGTTGACAAGCAAGATGAAATTCTTTTGTCAAAGTCCGTTGCCCAAAAATTGAATTACCACCTCAACGACGTCGTTTCTGTTTATTATTTGAAAAACCAACCGATCTTGAAAAAAATGAAGGTGGTTGGCATCTATGAAACGGGCTTCGCTGAATACGATCAAAAATTGGTGTATGCCAGCCTTTCTGCTGTGCAACAAATGAATGATTTTGGCACCAGTATTTCATTGAGGCCACTTTTTAATGACAAGCAATTGACAATTGCAATTGAAGTTCAGGGTTCATCCGAAAAATTAATGTTTGATTGGGGTAATGGGCCTGAAAACTACAATGCTTATCGCGTAGCTGTTTTAAAAGACACTACCTATCAAGTAAAAGCGCTCAAAGTCAATCCGTCAAATGGCTCCATTGAGCAGATAGATCAAACTCAACTTACCATTCAAGCGCCTCGCCCCATCACTTTTTCCGATCTGATCCTTGATGAAGCGGGCCAGCCAATAGTGCTCATTGACGGAACAACTCACCAGGCTATTCAAACCAAGTATGGCCCCGTACATTTTAATTTTAAAGATGGTACAGGTACAAAAGCTCGTTTTATTTCGGGTTTTGAAGTAGCTATCAATGAATTTTCAAGCCTCGATCAAGTTCAAAAATCCTTAAAAGAAATCCTTGAAATGAGACCTGTTAATGGTTACTTATTGCAAGTCAATGCCATTCAAGATGTGGAAGCCGATCTCTTTGCATGGCTTAGTTTTTTGGATATCAATGTGCTGATTATCATCGTGCTCATGTTGCTGATTGGCGTGATCAACGTCGGTTCAGCTCTGCTCGTCTTGATTGTACTCAGAACCCAATTTATAGGTCTATTAAAAGCCCTCGGAGCCAACAATAAATCCATTCGACTGATATTTTTATACCAAGCTTCTTATTTAATTGTTAGGGGTCTGATTTTTGGTAATGTTTTTTCTCTGCTACTCATTTGGATCCAATACCAGTTCAAAATTTTCACGCTCAATCCAGAGGTGTATTATATTGACGCTGTCCCGGTAGCATTCTCTTGGTTACATTTGATTGGCATCAATGCCTTGACTTTTGTTGTTTGTATGGTAGCACTTTTAATTCCAAGTAGGGTAGTAGCCAGAATTAGTCCTATCAAAGCATTGCGTTTTCAATGATGTTTGAGGTTGGTCAGGAAGTCAGTTTGCTGCACGAAGTAGGGGTATTTATAGTACGCTCCATTGAGGGTTCAGTGCTACTGCTTGAAGACGAGTTTGGTTTTGAACAACGCGTTGCGGCTGGGCTTGTAGTGCCCAGAAAACCAATAAAAGCAACAATTATAGCTGTTAAAAAAGAAGATCAAATCAAGGTAAAGAAAACGGCTGAAAAAAATACGCAAGAAAGCGCCATTGACTTGCATGCCGAAGCTTTGAATTTACCCTCTACAGTTCAAACCCATGAGCTCTTGTTAGCGCAACTTTTGGCTTTTAAAAAGTTTTGCAACCTTCAATACCAACAACGAATTACACGCTTTAAGGTCATACACGGATCAGGCGAAGGAAGGCTCAAACATGAAATAAGTGTGTTGGTCTCTGCCAAGCCGGGCATTCAAATGCACGACGCACAATGGCATAATGGGCAAGTCGGCGCTTCATTCATCGAAATGCAACTCAGTAAATTTGAACCTTTCTAAAGCTAGCGCTTCAGCGGTAAACAGCACCTGGCTGTTGCTTTTTGAGATCAAAGATCCAGGTAAAATAACCAACATAGTGAGAAGCGAAAAACCCGAGTTTTTTCCACTGACTTGGCGGAAAGCCAATTTGCGCACGTTTGGCTAAGCCACTCATCTTTACTTGCGGCGCCACACCATCTTGCATACACAGCGGATGCCGTTGTTTCCCATGCAAAACAGTACCATATTGATAAACTTGCTTCCAGTCTTTGGTGTGGAAGCGTCTGCCATTGGCATTTTCTGGCGCCAAAGCATAGTAATACGCAAATTGAATGTGATTTTTCAAAACAGCGGCCATGCCACAAAAATAGGCGTGCCCCATGCTGTGACTCACTACATATAATGTATCGTTGGCCGTGGCATCATTTAAATCTTGAATCTCTTGCAGCAAATTGAGACCAGCAATTTTTCCAGCTTGGTAACGCTGCCTAAAACCTGCTTTATTGGACTGTGTTGCCAATAAATCGTAGGTCCGAATTTGTTGATTTTCAGAAAGCTTGGTGGTATAACAATGGTGTTGAGGTGTGGCACATTGCTGAGGATACACACTGGCCTTACTTGCAAAGTTGAGGATGTTTAGGTGATTAGAAGTAGTAATGGAATGATGCCCGTCGGCAAATCGAATCATGTCTGGTTTTAAGCGCTGTTCAAAAAGCTTGACAATAGGTTCATTATTTGGCCAGTAGTCATAGATATCGCTGCGATAAATTAAATTTTTAGAATTAGGATGCTCCAAGCCTTTCTGAAAGATTTGGTCTTTGACTTTATTTAAATTTTGAGAGGAAGTTACTGGTCTGTAACCATTGACAAACAATAAAATTCGCTTCGCAGGATCTTTTTGCCCTTCTTGAAAGCTTATTTTTTGCCCGTTGGGTTGGTAAAGTTCCATTTGCACACCGCCACTTTTATCGTGAGTTTCAATCACGATATATTGCGACTTCGCTCGTATTACCCGCAGGTCTGTTCCATTAGGTCGAATGTTTAAAAACTGACTTGAATGTGAAAAAATTAAATTTCCCTTTTGATCTGTTTTGAAATACAATACTGCGTGCTCGCGTTGGGTGTGCCATTTTTTACCATGTTTGATATAGAGCTGAAAACCGAGTTTGCTTGTTGCTTGTTGCTCAAAAAGCGCAGGGTTTTTGATGGCCTTTTGCAGCTGTTGTTTAGATTTTCCCTTGAGTTCGTGGATTTGATGATAACGAAAATGAATTTGGGTTTGGTAGTAGTCAATGCCTATAAAAACCCCCATATTCCCAAGAACCAATAAAAACCACAAAGACAATTTCAAAAAACGCAAAGACCAGCGCTTGAAAAACTTGCTTTCAGCCATGCGCTTATTGATCTTTCTAAAGCTTAGGATTTGTAAAAGTATACTCAGGCCTATGGCTACAAAATGTAAAAGCGTGATGTTATAACCCAACCAATGACCGTAAATGGTAAACAACGGGTTGTTGGCGTCTAGATAGAAATTGTAGTAGTTAGTGACTTCAAGCAGTTCAAGCGCTTGTTGAGGCGCATGCTTGGGGTAAACAATTGAACCATCTTTGGCTTGCTCTAAAACCAAGTGGCTTACACGGCCATTCACCTTGTTCTAGAGGTGCATGAAGTTTTTCTTCGCTAAAAGTTCGTCCTCAGATTCGCGGTAATCTGGATCATCGACACAACAGTCTACAGGACAAACCGCTGCACATTGAGGCTCGTCATGAAAGCCAACACATTCAGTACACTTTTCGTGTGCGATGTAGTAAACATCCATATTGACGGGCTCAAAAGCGAAATCTGCGGAGATGTCTTCGCCATTTAAGGTTTGGATCATGCCTTTTAGGGAAGTGCCGTCGGCGTATTTCCATTCAGCGCCACCTTCATAAATTGCATTATTTGGGCATTCAGGCTCACAAGCCCCACAATTAATGCATTCGTCTGTAATCATGATTGCCATAATCCGAAATTTTGTGCAAATATAATAACGACTGAGCGATACTTTTGTGCGTTGGACAACAAAAAAAATTAAAACCTTACTTTTGCACCGTGAAACGACAGCAAATCATCAGCGCTTTTTCAGCCTTGGGTCAAGTCTTTGAAGATTTATTGAGCAAGGAACATTCCAAACTGCTTAATCAAACCGAATTTGATCAGCTCAAAGCCATCATTGCCAAAGAGCAGCACTATAACGGTTGGTTCACACCCGAGCAAATCCATTTGGCGCTCCAAGAAATCAGGCCATGGCTCACGACAGAGGCCTTAACGGCATGGCTAAGTCCCTATGCCTTTGCGAGCTCACCAAAAACCATTGCGCTGATCTTGCCAAGCAACTTGCCTTTGGTAGGTTTCCATGATTTTTTGTGCGTGCTCTGTTCAGGGCACAGCGTGTTGGTCAAGCTCAGTAGCGATGACGCCCGTTTGTTGCCTGCACTGGCACAGCTATTGTGCGAATTCGAGCCCGAACTCAAAACCCGCATCGCTTTTGCACCTACAAAGCTCTCAGATTTTGATGGCGTAATAGCCACAGGTTCAGCCAATGCAATGCTTCATTTCAAAAGCTATTTTGAAAAATACCCACACTTGCTCAGGGGGCACCGCAGTTCAGTTGCCATCCTCGACGGCACAGAAACACAACAAGAACTTGAATTACTGGGTCAAGATATTTTGCGTTATTTCGGGCGTGGATGTAGAAATGTCACACAAGTACTGATTCCGCAAGATTTTGAGCTCAACCGCATCTTTGAAGGGTTACTTCCGATGGCTGAGGTCATTAACCACAAAAAGTACGGCAACAACTACGACTACAACAAAGCCGTTCACCTACTCAATCTGAGCCCAATTCTCGATAACAACTTCATTTTGCTCAAGGAAAGCGAAGAATTATTTTCACCGCTTGCCATGTTGCATTATCACAGGTATCAGCAGCAAGCCGATCTTTCGACTTATTTGCTTGACAATCAAAATGAAATTCAATGCATTGTTGGTCATGGCTATTTGCCTTTTGGTGCTGCACAGTGTCCGCAATTAAATGACTACGCCGATGGCATTGATACCATGCAATTTCTTGGTAACTTTGCCTGATGTCTCTCTTAGATAAATTCATGATCCGTTACAAAACACCACAAGAAATCGAAATCATGCGCGAAGCTGCGCAAATTGTGAGCCGCACCTTGGGCTTGGTTGCCAAGCACCTCAAACCTGGTGTCACACCCCGATTTTTGGATCAACTTGCCGAAGACTACATTCTCACGCAAAATGCCAAGCCAGGTTTCAAAGGCTTGTATGGCTGCCCAAGCACATTGCTTATTTCAGTCAACGAACAAGTGGTACATGGTTTACCCACCGACAATCCTATCCAAGATGGCGACATCGTTTCGGTTGATTGCGGTTCTTTTTACAAAGGTTATTACGGTGATCACGCCTATACTTTTGAAGTAGGGGAGGTCAAGCCTGAAGTAGCGCAGTTGTGTAAGGTTACCAAAGAATGTCTCTACCTTGGCATCGAACAAGCTACCACCGCTAATCGCATTGAAGACATCGGTTGGGCTATTCAACAACATGCCGAAGCCCACGGCTATGGTGTGGTCCGTGACCTCGTTGGCCATGGCTTAGGCAAAGAACTCCACGAAGAACCTCAAGTTCCTAACTACGGACGCCGAGGCCGCGGCAAAAAAATCCAAAATGGCCTCACCATTGCCATCGAACCCATGATCAATATGGGCACCGAAAAAGTCGAAACCCTCGAAGACAAATGGACGATCGTCACCGCCGACCGCCAACCCAGCGCCCACTTCGAACACAATATCGCTGTAATCGACGGCCAACCCATCATCCTCTCCACCTTTGACTACGTATACGAAGCGTTGGGCTTGTAGGACATCAGATCCTCAAATTGTATTTCTAGAACAAATTGAATCCACAAAAAAAAGCGCCTCAAGGGCGCTTTTCTTTATATGAAGAATTGAATCTTACAAGTGGATCACTTCGCCGTAGGCTGCAGCAGCAGCTTCCATGATGGCTTCAGACATGGTTGGGTGAGGGTGAACAGTTTTGATGAGTTCTTCACCAGTTGTTTCTAGTTTGCGGACAGCAACGAGTTCTGCGACCATTTCGGTAACATTAGCACCGATGAGGTGACCGCCGAGGAGCTCGCCGTATTTGGCATCAAAAATGAGTTTGACAAAGCCGTCTTTGGCACCAGCTGCACTTGCTTTACCTGAGGCAGAGAACGGGAATTTGCCCACTTTGATTTCGTAGCCAGCTTCTTTGGCAGCTTTTTCAGTCATGCCCACAGAAGCGACTTCAGGTGAGCAGTAGGTGCAACCTGGGATGTTGCCGTAATTGAGTGGCTCTGGGTGGTGCCCTGCAATTTTTTCAACACAAATGATGCCTTCTGCTGAGGCAACGTGCGCCAACGCTGGCCCTGGAACTACATCGCCAATTGCGTAGTAGCCTGGGATGTTTGTTTGGTAGTATTCATTGACTAAAATGCGTCCTTTGTCAGTGACGATACCAACAGCCTCTAGGCCGATGTTTTCGATGTTGGCTTGGATACCAACTGCAGACAACACGACGTCACATTCGATTTTTTCTTCGCCTTTTTCGGTTTTGATCGTCACAACACAACCTTTTCCTGAAGTATCTACTGATTCTACAGATGCGTTGGTCATGATATTGACACCTGCTTTTTTGAAGGATTTCTCGAGTTGTTTTGATACTTCTTCGTCTTCAACCGGGACAATATTTGGAAGGTATTCGACGATAGTTACTTCAGTGCCGATGGCATTGTAGAAATATGCGAATTCAACACCAATGGCGCCTGAACCAACAACAACCAATTTTTTAGGCTGAGTAGGGAGGGACATGGCTTGGCGGTATCCGATGATTTTAGTGCCGTCTTGTGGAAGATTAGGAAGTTCACGCGAACGAGCACCTGTGGCGATGATGATGCCTTTTGCAGCAGTGTAAACAGTTTTGGCACCTGCTTCGTCGGTGACTTCTACGGTTTTACCTGCACCGATGACACCGTTTCCTTTGATGACATCGATTTTATTTTTTTTCATGAGGAACTGGATGCCGTTTGACATGCCACTTGCGACATCGCGGCTACGCTTGATCATGGCGCCGAAATCTGCGCTGCTGTCTTTGACGGTGATGCCGTAGTCTGCAGCATGTTGCAGGTATTCGTAGACATTGGCGCTTTTTAGCAGCGCTTTTGTAGGGATACAACCCCAATTGAGGCAGATTCCGCCCAAAGATTCACGTTCAATAATGGCAGTTTTTAGGCCCAACTGTGAGGCACGGATGGCCGTGACGTATCCGCCAGGTCCACTTCCAACAACGATGATGTCGTAACTCATTCTTTAGCTTTTTAAAGGACAAATTTAAGGCTTAATGTTGAAAGATGCTATCATATTAATGCTTACTTTTGTGTCGAATTCACAAATCTTATGCAAAGCCAATACCAACAAGAAGCCACGCTCCAACAAGCCCTCGATTTAGGCCTTCGCGCCGACGAATTTGACATGATCAAAGAAATCTTAGGCAGAACTCCTAATTTTACCGAAACAGCCATCTACTCCGTGATGTGGAGTGAGCACTGTTCTTATAAAAATTCCATCCTGTGGCTCAAGACCTTGCCAAAAGATGGCCCACACATGTTGGTGAAGGCCGGTGAAGAAAACGCTGGATTGGTCGATATCGGCGACGGCCTTGGTTGTGTATTTAAAATTGAATCTCATAATCACCCTAGCGCACTTGAGCCTTATCAAGGAGCTGCAACTGGTGTCGGCGGTATCAACCGCGATATTTTCACAATGGGTGCTCGTCCAATTGCTCAATTAAATTCTTTGCGCTTCGGAAAAATTGAAGAAGCACGCACCAAATGGTTGGTCAAAGGGGTCACTAAAGGCATCGGAGACTACGGCAACGCTTTTGGTATTCCAATTGTTGGTGGTGAGGTCTTCTTTGACGAATCATACAATACCAATCCGTTGGTCAATGCATTTTCTGCAGGGATCATCGACACCAAAAAAATCATTTCGGCAACAGCCAAAGGCCCAGGAAATCCTGTGTTTATTGTAGGTTCTGCCACCGGAAAAGACGGTATTGCTGGGGCTGCCTTTGCCTCAAAAGACATCACTGAAGCATCAGCCGATGACCTTCCGTCTGTGCAAGTGGGCGATCCTTTCATGGAAAAACTACTTTTAGAAGCTACCATGGAACTTTCGCAAACAGACGCAATTGTCGGGATGCAAGACATGGGTGCTGCCGGTATTACTTGTTCAACTTGTGAAATGAGTGCCGCTGGAAGTGTCGGTATGGAAATTCACCTCGATCGCGTTCCTACGCGTCAAGACAACATGCTACCTTATGAAATCCTCTTGTCTGAATCACAAGAGCGCATGCTAGTTGTGGTTCAAAAAGGCAAAGAACAAATCGTTAAAAACATCTTCGACAAATGGGATCTCCATGCCGAAGAAATTGGTAGTGTTACAGATACAGGTCGCATTCGCTATTACATGGCGGGTCAGCTCGTGGGCGATGTACCAGCCGAGTCATTAGTGCTTGGTGGTGGTGCTCCTCAATACAAAAGAGAATACACCGAACCAGCCTACTATCAAGAATATAAAAAGTTCAATATCAACGATGTTGCAGAGCCACAAGATCTCAAAGCTGTTGCTTCTGCCATGTTGGCTATGCCAAATATCGCTTCAAAGCGTTGGATATACGAACAATACGACTCTATGGTAGGTACGCGCAACATGACAACCAATCGTCCTTCAGATGCGGGTGTTGTCAATATCAAAGGGACCAACAAAGCCCTCGCCATGACCGTCGATTGCAACTCGCGTTATGTCAATGCAGATCCTGAAATCGGGACCATGATCGCTGTTAGTGAAGCAGCGCGCAATATCACATGTGCGGGTGGTGTGCCTAGTGCCATTACCAATTGTCTCAATTTCGGAAATCCATACAATCCAGAATCTTACTGGCAATTTGTTGGGGCTATCAAAGGGATGTCAGCAGCTTGCCTCAAGTTTGAAACGCCGGTTACAGGCGGAAACGTTTCGTTTTACAATCAAACCGTCATGAATGGCAAAGAGGTCCCGGTTTTCCCGACGCCAACAATCGGCATGATCGGTATAGTGCCTGACAAAGAAAAAGTCATGACCCTTGATTTCAAACAAAAAGGAGACCTCATATTCTTGATCGGAAATTACACCGAAGATATCGCTTCCTCTGAATACCTCGCTAGCTATCATGGCATCAAAGCCTCACCAGCTCCTTATTTTGACCTCGAACAAGAATTCGAAATGCAACAAGCCATCATGGGCCTAATTTCAAATGATTTGGTCAATGCTGTTCATGACGTTGCTGACGGAGGTCTGTATGTATCACTTGTTGAAATGTCTATGCCAAGAGGCTTAGGTTTTGACATCGTTAGTGATGCCGATATTCGTCTAGATGCCTTCTTATTTGGTGAAGGCCAAGGCCGAGCAGTGGTTAGTGTTACCGAAGACCAAGAAGAAGCTTTTGTCGAATTCATGCTCACTACCGGCGTCAACATGACCTTACTCGGACACGTTACCAAAGGCAAATTACAAATTGATGAACAACATTTTGGCTTTATCACAGAAGCGCAAGCAATCTACGATAACGCACTTGCTGCTCATCTTGAAAACTAATTATGGAATATAACACCACGCGTGGCCCGCTCATTTTACCTGAATACGGAAGAAACGTCCAAAACATGATTGCACATGCAATGGAAATTGAAAACCGTACAGAAAGAAACCGAGCAGCACAAGCCATTATAGAAGTGATGGGTCAGCTCAATCCGCATTTGCGCGATGTTGAAGATTACCGTCATAAACTCTGGACTCATCTTTTTGTGATGTCAAATTTTGAGCTCGACGTAGACTCACCCTATGAAAAGCCAAAGCCTGAGGTACTCAATGAGAAGCCAAAGCAAATGGTTTATCCTTCGTCCAAAATTCGTTATGGACATTACGGAAAATACACGCAATCTATTTTGGAAGCGGCTAAGGAAGTAGCAGAACCACTTGAGAAAGAATACCTCAAAAGCACCATGGCCAATTTCATGAAAAAGCAATTTTTGGCTTACAACAACGACACCGTTGAAAACCACATCATTGCGCAGCAATTGAAAGAATTATCCAAGGGTGAGCTCATCCTCGAAAATCCAGACGAATTGGTCAACACCAATACGCTGCTCAAAACAATGGGTATCGGTCAAAACCAAAACAAGCGCTTCAACAAGCAAAAGAACAACAAGAATAACAGAAATAACAAGAAGAAATTCATCAAAAAATAAAGCATGGCCTCTTTTGAAATCTACGGTGGAAAACCATTAAAAGGCGAAATCATTCCTCAAGGTGCTAAAAACGAAGCACTACAGGTACTTTGTGCCCCTTTACTTACTGCTGAAAAAGTGACCATTTCCAATGTTCCTGACATTGTCGATGTCAATAAACTTATTGCCTTATTACAAACCATGGGTGTCAAGGTTGAGAAGGTTGAAAAGGGCACTTATATTTTTCAAGCCAAAGAAATCGATTTAGCATACCTAGAATCAGAAGACTTCAAAAAGCGCGCTTCTTCTTTGCGTGGTTCAATCATGATTGTAGGGCCATTATTGGCGCGTTATGGACGTGGTTTTATTCCAAAACCCGGAGGAGACAAAATTGGTCGTCGCAGACTCGATACCCATTTCGAAGGTTTTGCTTTACTGGGTGCAAAGTTTAACTATGATGCAGGTGAGCACTTTTATTCTGTAGAAGCTGCACAACTCAAAGGAGCATATATACACCTAGACGAAGCTTCTGTTACCGGTACTGCTAATGTACTGATGGCGGCAGTGATGGCTGAAGGCGATACAACTTTTTACAACGCAGCCTGCGAACCATACATTCAGCAACTTTGTAAAATGCTCAATTCCATGGGTGCCAATATTACTGGAATTGGTTCCAATATGCTGCATATCAAGGGTGTCAAAGAATTGAAAGGTTGTTTTCATCGCATTTTACCCGACATGATTGAAATTGGTAGTTTCATCGGTTTGGCTGCCATGACCCAATCTGAAATCACCATCAAAGATGTTTCTTGGGAAAACCTCGGTGTCATTCCTAATGTATTCAGACGCCTCGGTATCAAACTCGAGCGCCGCGGAGACGACATCTATATTCCTGCTCAAGAAAAGTACGAAATAGAAACCTTCATCGATGGCTCAATCATGACCATCTATGACGCACCATGGCCAGGTTTTACCCCAGACTTACTTTCCATTATACTCGTGGTGGCTACTCAGGCAAAAGGCTCAGTGCTCATTCATCAAAAAATGTTTGAATCACGTTTGTTTTTCGTTGATAAACTCATTGATATGGGGGCTCAAATTATTCTATGTGATCCACACAGAGCAACAGTTATCGGACTCAACCGTGAACACAGCTTGAAAGGAATTGAAATGACATCTCCAGATATCCGCGCTGGGGTTTCGTTGCTTATTGCTGCCTTGTCTGCAAAAGGCAAGAGTGTCATCCATAACATCGAGCAAATAGACCGCGGTTACCAAGATATCGAGTTGCGCCTCAACAACATTGGTGCCGACATCAGACGCATCGGATGAAGCGCTCCCTGATTTTTATTACAAGTATCTTGCTGGTATTTGCCTGCTATGCACTCTGTGTACAACAAGAGCAGTCAAAGCAACAACCTAGTAGCAATAGCGTCCTTGCACCAGAAATTAGTTTACTTTCTCCGAAAGGAAAGGTACTTACGTTGTCGTCTTTACGCGGCAAGATGGTACTCATTGATTTTTGGGCCTCATGGTGCGGCCCGTGTCGCAAAGAAAGCCCCAATGTAGTCGAGGCCTATCAAAAATACCACAGCAAAGCATTTAAAGGCGCCAAAGGTTTTGAAGTATTCAGTGTTTCTTTAGATCAGAATCAAGAAGCTTGGAAACAAGCCATCCAGACCGATCATCTAGCCTGGAAGTACCACGTTTTGGATGAAAAAGGACTTGCGGCAGCAAATTATCAGGTCGCAACCATACCAAATGCTTTTCTTGTAAACGGAGCCGGTGAAATAATAGCAAGTGGTGAGGCACTCAGAGGCCTTAACTTGCATATTACCCTTGATAAATACCTGGAGTAAGTAATTTGTTAGGATGGAAGGGGTATTAAATTCTTTCTAGGACGTACTGAATCAATTCATCCATTTTTTGATCAATCCCCGTTGAGAATTCTTCTTTGGGTCTGTTGGCGACACCTAAACAAATGGTGGTGCATCTGTGCCCAAGCGCTTTTCCGAGTGCAAAAATTGCCGAGCTTTCCATTTCAAAATTCATGATGCGCAGTTCATCTTTCTGAAAAGAACCAAGTTGCAGATGGATATCTCTCATTTTACTTTCCATGCGCAAAGATCTCCCTTGAGGTCCATAAAAACCAGAGCTCGTAACGGTAATACCATCATGCACTTGTTCGCTTTTCATGCGCTTGAACAGTTCAGTATCTGCCTGGCTTAAATATGGCATGACCTGATCAGGAAAACGAATGTGTTGCTTGATTTCGTGCAACAAATTTTTTTCTTCATTCGAAAATTCAATGGGATAAAAGTGTGCAACGTTATCCAACCCCAACGCGTGTGAAGACAAAATATACGAATGAACCGGAATATGTGCTTGCAAGATACCACAGGTACCAATCCTGACAATTTCTAGGGACGTTTTCGTTTGTTTTTCTTCCCGTTTGACCAAATCAATATTCACCAATGCATCTAGTTCTTGTAAGCAAATATCAATGTTATCTGTCCCGATGCCGGTAGAGAGAACTGTGAGTCTTTTTCCTTTGTAAAGCCCAGTGTGGCTCACAAATTCGCGGTGTTGAACCCGATGTTCAATGACATCAAAGAAGCGGCTTATTTTAGCTACACGGTCTTGGTCTCCTACTAAAATTACTTTGGTAGCAAATTGATCAGGGTGTAGACCAAGATGATAAACAGCACCATTGGCATCAAGTACAAGTTCTGTAGCCGGATATTGCATTAGATAGAGCCAAATACCTTTGCCAATAAGTCAGAGACACGCGCAGCAGGATTTGCTCGAATTTGATCCTCTTCCTTGCTTACTAGTATAAATAAGCCTTCAATAGCGCGTTGCGTAATGTAGGCGTCGAGGTCAGGATTGAGTTGTTGGCCACCAGTAAGTTTGACTGCAGCGTTGTATTTTGTGATAATAGGATTCCAGTAGGCGGTAAGACCAACATTAGCGGTTGCTGCTTTTACTTTTGGTAGAAAAGCATTGTAAAGTGCATTTTGAGTCTGTTGTTTGAGATAGGCCGTAGCAGCACCTTGCCCGCCGTTCAGAATTTTAAAGCCATCTTGCACACTGAGTTGAAGGATGGCATCTTTAAAAATTGGCAAGGCTTCCTTGACGGCTTCTTCAGCTGCTCGGTTGAGGGTCGTTTCAAATTTGTCAACCTGGGTATTCATGCCAAGTTGTAGCGCTTTTTCTTTTACTTGTATTGCATCAGGAGGAAAGGGTAGACGAATTTGTGGATTGCCAAGAAAACCATCAAGCACACAGCTTTTGTTGACTGCTTTTTCAATGCCCAATTGGAGCGCTTCTTTGAGCCCAGCAACAACTTCTTCATTGGTGAGTTGGGGCTTAGCTACTGGAGTCGTTGGTAAAGAAATAGGTAGGTCTTTTGCGAGCGCTTTGATCTTTTGAGCGCAAGATACTTGGGTAATTAAAAGACTGAGGGCAATAAAGTGAACGTAATTTTTCATGGTCTATCTAATCACATGAATCATGCCAGTTTTGATAGTTTTTCCGTCAGTATCTAAATCTTTGTACCAAGCCCTCCAAACGTAAGTGCCTGGTTGTACTTTGACACCATTGTAATAGCCATCCCAGTAGCCTTTAGGGTCGTTGGTTTCCCAAATGATTTCGCCCCAACGGTTGTAAATAGCTAGATGGAAGTTTTCGTTATCGATGCCTTCGATATAGAATGACCAAACTTGGTTGTGTTCGTCGTCGTCTGGGGTAAAGGCAGTTGGCGCATAGAAGATGACATCGGATACCACATCGATATCGATGGTGATAGAGTCTGAACAACCATCAACAGTAGTAACTGTTAGCATGATAGGGTAAGTGGCCATGACGCCTTCAGGGTAAGAAATAATGGCACTAGAACCGTTACTTGTAATCTGAGCTGCACCAGGAGATGTCCAGTTGTATTGTGCGATGTTGCCTGAAGAAATATCATTGGTCTGGACAGTCGTTTCAAACCATGTAACAGGATTTTTAGACAGTGTAAAGTTCGCCGATGGCATTGGCGTAACAGTCAGTAAATCATCGAAGAAACCATTGTAAATACAACCATGAATAGAAGTGATGATAACGCTGAGGTCGTAGTCTCCGGGTTGTGCAATGGTGTGGAATAGTGTATCCTGATTAGGTAAATTAAATTGATCACCATTGGAGAAAGAGTAAGCCGTAGAAGAGATATCTTGACTATTTATTGAAACATTGTGCAATTCGAAATCGCCAGGTGTACAAATTTGGTTGTCCACTGGTTGAATGATCGCGATGATATCTTGCGGGAACGTAATGGTCATGCACTCAGTAGTCGTAGGCGAGCCACAGAGCTCACTCAGTGTAACACAGTAAACGGTGCCAGAATTGAGTGGGTCAACGGTAATGTTTGAACCGTTGCCGATTGGAATGCCGTTTTGGGTCCAAGTGAAGGTGTAGGCAGTTGAACCACCAGCGCCTGTTGCACTCAGTACGATATTTGACTCAGAACAAATCATGGTATCTTGGGTCAGAAAGGTGATGTCTAGTGGGTTCGGCTGACCAATTGTAACCCCAATTGATTGGATACAACCATTGGCATCTGTAACGGTACAGGTGTTGAGGCCTGCTGGTAAATTGAGTGCTGTAGCCGCTAAAGTAGAAGATAGGTCCCAGCTGAAAGTATAAGGAGCTGTTCCGAGTGTTACATCAATGGTAGCCTGGCCATTTGCAAATGTGTAGCAATTGGCATCGGCAATATTGACAGGATTCAAGACCATCGCTGGAATTTCTGAGACTGTTACATAGATGGTATCTGAGCAACCTGTTGAATTAGATGCATAGCACCAGTAATTGCCAGCTGATAAACCTGTGGCTGTTTGTGTAGTAGCACCTGTACTCCATTGATAGGTAATAACACCAGTTGCCGGGGTTATGCTCGCAGTTGCTGTACCATCTGAACCACCCGGACAGGAAACTAACGTAGAGGTGGAGGAGAAAGTAGCAGGGGTGTCAGTAATAATGGCTGTTGCTGTTGAATTACAGCCATTGCCGTCGTGTTGGGTAACGGTGTAGGTGCCGGCTGTTAAGTTTGTAGCAGGGTTGCCAGTGATGGCACCAGGGTTCCAAGTGTAGGTGCACGGTGCAGGTGAACCTGCACCTGGATTGGCAGTTGCGCTACCAATACCTTGAGAGCAGACATCAGGAATAACGGTGGTGGTAACGGAGGGCGTCGCACGCGTAATCCAGGTGGTGTCTTGGGTGATAGAGCCAATGCTTGTACCGCAAGCAGCACCTGACAAGAAATAGCCGGTTGTGCCTGGAGGTATGATATTAACATTGAGTGTGCCGTTGTTGTATGGAAAAGACTGCCCATTGGTATTTGACCAAACAAAATTGCTTCCCGGGCTATTGACCATCGCATAAGGGATTTGCGTAATAGTGTAAGCCGCAGTGTTTGTTGGTGAAGTTGGTGTAAAGCGTCGGCCATCTTGGTTGGCACCCCAAACAGTGTTATTTCTTCCTGGGGTAATATGCGCAGTTGGCATCGGCATGTTGTTCTCCGAGCCCTGAATAGCTAAACCACTGTTCCAAGTATTGCAAATAGGCTTGTTACCAATGTGCAATTCAAATACGTTAGTAGTTTCATACATGATGATTGCCATGTAGTTGCACTGCGAAGTACAGCTGAACATCATAATATTTTTGTAAAGCACCACAAATTTTCTGTTAGGGGCAGTGCCGATTGTTTGGTATTGAATTTGCCCACCTAAAGAAGGATTAATATCCTGATAGGTAAGCATAATTGAGTTTTTTGCTGAGGCAAAAGTTGCGCTTGGCTGTGGGCCACCGGCTGCAAGGGCCCACGGGCAGTAACCACCTGCGTTAGTAAGATTAACCGAAACCAAACCATTGGATCCAATGA
>JBJTCG010000052.1:0-15042 GCA_046091725.1 Flavobacteriales bacterium
GTCAATTTAGAAAAGACGCATGCGCGCGATTTAACTGAAAAATTAATACCTGAACCCCTTGATGGCCTTGTCGTAGACGTGTCCTTTATTTCACTTGAAAAAGTGCTACCCTTCACTATTTCCTTTCTTAAACCAAATGCAAATGTCATTTTGTTGATCAAGCCACAGTTTGAATTGGGTTCAGGTATTAATTTTTCAGTTAAATCGCGCGCATGCGTCTTTTCTAAATTGACCACTTTGGGGTCGTTTTTGATGCGCTCGGGCAATTGCTTTTGCCCAACGTCTACGCAATAACTACGCTTTAAATCACGACTCAGAAGCACCTCTGTAAAACCACCGGTGCTGGCTCCTAAATCCATGAAAGTTTGCTCTTTGACCTCAATTTTCCAGTGATCAAGCGCAGCGATGAGTTTAAATGCAGCTCTTGATACCCAAGGAATTTCTTCTGCCATTAATTCGATGACAGCATCTGTAGGTACCTTTTTGCCGGGCTTCGAAAAAAGCTTGCCATTGACTTTTACACCAAATTTTTTCACGATTTCCTCGGCGCGCACGCGTGTACTCACCAAACCACGTTCCATTAAAATTTTATCGATGCGTTCTTCCATTATTCCGGATAAATAAAAAGAATTTTTTCGGGCCAACCTTCAATTTGCAGGTATGTTGGGGCGTCTTTCACGAATTTATGTGCTAATGGGTTGAGCTCAAAATGTTGTATGCCAAGATAAGTAGGTTCGTTTTTTGAATCCTTTTTGAGGTTGTTTTCTTGAATGACAAACTTGCAATTTCGAATAGGAGGAAAAGATTTAGCGAGCATTGGGCTACCCACTAATACCAAGCGTCCAGGATTAAAAGCACAGCTATATCGTAGTGTAAGGATGTTCTGCGAGATTGAAATTGAATCAATTTGAATAGGAGCTGTTTCAGAGCCATAAAGCCCTTCATTGATTTCAGAAATTGATATTTCAATGGGAGTTGCCATAGTTAAGTTGGGGGCGCGTTTTGATCTTGGTACAAAACAAGAGGCCATAATGAAGGCCAAAGGAAGGATAAAAAGTATTTTCATAGCTTGTAGATTGACAAGTATGCTCAAAAGTACGACCAATTGCGCAAAGAGTCCTATTTTTGCAAGACCAATGAAGACAAAAACCCTCAAAAAAAACAAAGTCAATGTCATTACATTAGGCTGCTCCAAGAATACTTTCGATTCTGAGCTCATGATGGCACAATTGAAGGCCAATCAATTTGATGTCGAACACGAAGCGCAACAAGACGATGCTGAAATCGTCATTATCAATACTTGTGGCTTCATTGACAACGCGAAGCAAGAGTCAATTGATACCATTTTGCGTTACGCAGAGGCGAAACAGGAAGGGTTGGTCGAAAAAGTTTATGTTACAGGTTGTTTATCTGAGCGTTACCGCGATGACCTCGAAAAAGAGATCCCTGAAGTCGACGCTTATTTTGGAACGCGCGAACTTCCACGTTTGCTCAAAACATTAAAGGCCGATTACAAGCACGAACTTGTTGGAGAACGCATCCTGACCACTCCAAGTCATTATGCTTATTTTAAAATTGCCGAAGGCTGCGATCGCCCTTGTTCTTTTTGCGCAATTCCGCTGATGCGAGGCAAACACCTTTCTACACCAATTGAAGATTTAGTACTTCAAGCCAAAGGTTTGGTAGCGAAGGGCGTCAAGGAAATCATGCTCATCGCCCAAGATTTGACCTATTATGGCCTTGATCTTTACAAAAAACGAGCACTCTCGGATTTGCTCAAGCGCTTGTCTGATATTGAAGGCCTGGATTGGATTAGATTACATTATGCGTATCCTTCGGGCTTCCCAATGGACGTTTTAGATGTCATGGCAGAAAGAGACAACATTTGTAAGTACCTCGATATGCCTTTACAACATGGTTCTACCAAAATTTTACAAGCCATGCGCCGAGGTATCACTAGAGAAAAAACCGAAGAATTGGTGGCTCAAATTAGGGCAAAAGTTCCGGGCTTGGCCTTGCGCACTACTTTGATTGCAGGGTATCCCGGAGAAACCGACGCTGATTTTCAAGAAATGTATGATTTTGTTGAACGTACGCGCTTTGACCGCTTAGGTATTTTTACCTATTCTCACGAGGAAAACACACATGCTTATCAGTTCATTGATGACGTGAATGCAAAGCTTAAAAAAGAACGTGCAGATCAGATCATGGAATTGCAAAGTGGCATTTCCTACGAGCTCAATCAGTTGCGTGTTGGGCAAACTTATAAAGTGCTCTTCGATCGGATTGAAGGCGACTATTTTGTCGGTAGAACTGAATTTGATTCGCCAGATGTTGATAACGAAGTGCTTGTAAAAAAAGACAGCGCTTATGTTCGATTAGGAGATTTTTCGCGTATCCTGATTCATGAAGCAGATCATTACGATTTATATGGCAATGTTGTCTTGTAAGCAATACCTTGCATTAGTCTTGGCAGGTATGTTTTTTTTGGCAGCATGTGGTCACGAAAATACTGCGCGTCAGCACCAATTCGATTTATTAGAGAATTGCGCTAAGTCCAAGCAAATTCAATACAAGACAGGTCATTTGCAAACCACAAATATTCAAATTTCCTACCCTAAGTTTGGCGCTTCCCCTTTCAAACATCTTTTAGGTCATTTAATCATGCTCGATACAACCGGCGTGTATTGTGTTGGACAAAAATCACTTCGCATCAATTATTTTGTGCGCTGGGCTACTAAAAACGTCCTGAGCATGCGCCAAGAAATATTGCTAGATTGCCCCATGAGTCAAGGTAAACGTAAAACAATTGTAGAGCATCTATATACGTTTCAGAATGACACCATCTACAAATTGAATATTGAGGGTTCTCCTACGCTATTACAAGAAATTCAATTGGCCCTCAAAAAAAGATCAGCGCCTTATTGTAGCCCTCCAAAAATTGAAGAAGTATTTCCAGTAATCCACAAAGGGCATTTAGAAGTGACGCCCCATTATGGAAGTTCACTTTGTGATACCACTTTCAAGCGCTTTCCAATCAGAAGAAAAGACATGCGTTTGACGGGTATCCGTGTTTTTTTAGCACTGAAATCATAGTTCATTCGCGCATTTCGACTCCTATTTGCACAAGAACCTTATCTTTGAAATAAAATTTCAAACATGGGTTTATTAGATAACAAAGTCGTATTAATTACCGGTGCTTCACGCGGTATTGGTAAAGCTATTGCTCAAGAATGTGTAGCGCAGGGTGCAAAAGTAGCATTCACTTATTTATCATCTGAAGAGAAAGCACGCGCGCTTGAAGCTGAATTGAGTGCTAACGGAGGCGTCGCCAAAGGATTTAAATCAGATGCCGCTGACTTCGAACAAGCACAAACGCTTGTTGATCAAGTGGTGGAGGCTTTCGGCACAGTTGATGTTTTGGTAAATAATGCAGGTATTACCCGCGATACACTTTTATTGCGCATGACCGAAGAGCAATGGGACGAAGTCATCAATACGAACTTGAAATCTGCATTTAACCTCACAAAAGCGGTTCAAAAACCGATGCTCAAGGCAAGAGCGGGTTCTATTATCAACATGAGTTCTGTTGTTGGTGTCAAAGGAAACGCAGGGCAGGCCAATTATGCTGCATCCAAAGCGGGCCTCATAGGTTTTACAAAATCTGTGGCTGCAGAACTTGGTTCAAGAAACATTCGTTGCAATGCTATTGCCCCAGGCTTCATTGAAACAGAAATGACAGAAGTACTCGATCAACAAGTAGTCGAATCCTGGAGAAATAGCATTCCGTTAAAAAGAGGAGGACAGCCAATTGATGTTGCCAATGCTACTGTTTTCTTGGCTTCAGAAATGTCAGCATATATTACTGGGCAAACATTACATGTTTGTGGTGGTATGTTAATGTAAGGTTATGAATATTCGTCCAAGACGCAATCGCAAAAGTGCGGTGATCAGACAAATGGTTGAAGAGACACAAATCTCTGCAGCACATTTGATTTACCCTATCTTTCTTAAAGATGGTAAGGGTATCCAAGAAGAAGTGCTTTCTTTGCCCAATAATTTTCGTTGGTCTTTAGACAAGCTATTACCCGAAATTGAAGCTTGTATGTCACTTGGTGTCAAGACCTTCGATATTTTTCCGGCTGTTGATGAAGCACTCAAAGATCAAATGGCAAGTTATAGTTGGGCTTCAGATAATTTTTACTTAAAAGCGATACATGCCATCAAGCAAAGATTTCCGGAAGCGGTTATCATGAGTGATGTCGCCATGGATCCATATTCTTCTGATGGACACGATGGATTGGTTCGTGATGGGCAAATTGTGAACGATGAAACTTTACCTATTTTAGCAAATATGGCTTTGGCACAAGCACAAGCAGGTGTCGATATCATTGGGCCGTCAGACATGATGGATGGTCGAGTAGGTTATTTACGCTCCGAATTAGATGCTGCTGGGTATACAGATGTTTCGATCATGTCCTATACTGCTAAATACGCCAGTGCATTTTATGGACCGTTCAGAGACGCCCTCAATTCGGCTCCAAAATCTGGTGATAAAAAGACCTATCAAATGAATCCAGCCAATAAACGAGAAGCCTTGCTAGAGGCACAACTCGATTTTGACGAAGGAGCTGACATGCTGATGGTAAAGCCGGCTTTATGTTATTTGGATATCATTACTTTACTCAAGGAGAATTTCCCAATTCCAGTTACTGCTTACAATGTCAGTGGTGAATGCGCCATGGTTTATGCTGCTGCTAAAAATGGCTGGCTAGACTACGACCGCGCCATACATGAAATGCTCATCAGCATGCGCAGGGCTGGGGCAGATGCCATCTTAACTTACTTTGCCAAAGATTTCGCACAACAAATCAAAAATGCTTAATTCTCTTTTGAATGGCCATTGAACTTACCTCAAATTACCTAAGTCTCGACGAATTCGAGCAACTACTCAGGCAAACAGAACCACTTGTCTTAAGTGAAGATTTAAAACAAGGTATTCTTAAATGCCGCGCTTATATTGATCAGAAAATAACTGAAACAGATCAACTTATTTACGGCGTCAATACGGGCTTTGGTTCTTTATGCAACACTGCAGTTGGGAAAGAAGACCTCGAGGAACTCCAACGAAATTTGGTGTGTTCACACGCTTGTGGTATAGGAGATGAAGTCCCTCAAGAAATCGTCAAGCGCATGTTGCTGCTTAAAATTTTGGGCTTATCCAAAGGCGCCTCAGGCGTCAGACTCGAGACAATAGAAAGGCTCTTGTTTTTTTATAATCACCAGGTTTACCCAAAAGTATTTCAACAAGGTAGTTTGGGTGCCTCTGGCGATTTAGCCCCCTTAGCACATTTGTCGTTACCTTTAATTGGTGAAGGTGAAGTATATATTGAAAATCAATTACATAGTTCATATGTATTAAAGCAAAGATTCAATTTAGAACCGCTAATTTTACAATCTAAAGAAGGTCTTGCACTGCTCAACGGCACTCAGTTCATGTCTGCATATGCGAGCTACGCTATTGATAAAGCTTACCGACTATTTGATGGCTTTAATCAAGTGGCTGCATTGTCCTTAGAAGCTTATGATGGGCGCATTGAGCCCTTTTCAGCGAATGTAAACGAAATTCGCAATCAAGTAGGGCAAATCAGAGTTGCAGCTTGGTTCAGAGAAACATTAAAAGGAAGTCAAATCATTGCTCAAACCAAAGCGCATGTGCAAGACCCTTATTCGTTTCGTTGTATTCCGCAAGTTCATGGCGCTAGTTTAGATACACTACAACACGCCGCAAAAATCATCGAAAGAGAAATCTCTGCTGTTACCGATAATCCAACGATCTTTTTTGACGACGATCAAGTGGTTTCGGCCGGTAATTTTCACGGACAACCATTGGCCTTGATTCTTGACTTTTTGGCCATTGCCATGGCTGAACTCGGGAGTATTTCTGAGCGCAGAACTTACAAATTAATTTCAGGAACGCGTGGTTTGCCGCCATTCTTAGTTAAAAATCCTGGTCTCAATTCAGGCCTCATGATTACACAATACACAAGTGCATCTATTGTTAGTCAAAACAAACAACTTTGTACACCAGCTAGTATTGATACCATCGACAGCAGTAATGGCCAAGAAGACCACGTCAGTATGGGGGCAAATGCGGCTACTAAACTCTACAGAGTACTTGAAAATTGTCAGAAAATTTTAGCAATTGAACTGATACATGCTGCTCAGGGCCTCGAGTTCAGAAGACCGTTACAAAGTTCGGTTTGGCTTGAAGAATTATATACACAATTTAGAATAGTTGTTCCTAGTTTAGACACAGACCGCATTTTGGCCACCGATATGCATTCGGCATACCAATTTATTCAACAAATGACAAGCAATGACTGATTTTCAAGAATTAACAGAAGCACCCAAAAGACCCGTTTTTTTACTGGTGTTGGTCATTCTTTCAAGTATCAATATCGGGATTAGTACAATTGGTTCTTTAACTGCTGTTTTAGGAGCCAAGCCCGATGCCGACATGGTCAAAAAAGCGCTGCTAGACTATGCTGAAATGCGAGAACAACTCGAGCAAGCTGGGGCCTCCGATTATACTTACATTGTGGATCAAATGCAAACGGTTACTACCCAAATGTTTGCAAATTTTCATTTGTACAACTCCATCCAATTGATATTCTTGTTACTTGGGCTTACAGGTGTCATTTTGATGTTCAAGGGCAAAAGACTTGGCTTTCATTTTTACATCATTTATAGCATTGGTTTGGTCCTGATGCCTTTCTTTTTCAATGCCATACAGCAAATTCCCACAGTGCTTACGGTTGTTGGAATTTTATACGGAGCTGTCTGGGTTTTCTTGTATGCCCGAAACCTACATTGGATCAACGAATAACTAAAATATTTTCCCTGGATTCAAGATACTTTTTGGGTCAAAAATTTGTTTGATGCCCCTCATCAAATCAAGGCCTGCGGTGCTAAATGCTAAATCCATATAAGGTTTTTGCACCAAACCAATTCCGTGTTCGCCTGAAATTGTTCCGCCCATTTGAATTACTGCGCTAAACAATTCTCGGATGGCTATTGTCAGCTCTTCATTCCAAAATTGTTCGCTTAAATCGCCTTTAATGATATTGACATGTAAATTACCGTCTCCGGCATGGCCATAGCAAACAGATTCAAATCCGTATTTTTGACCAATTGCTTTTACGGTCGCTAATAGGTTAGGTAATTGATAGCGAGGTACTACTGTATCCTCCTCTTTATAGACCGATTGTACTTTGACAGCTTCACCCACTTTTCTGCGCAAACTCCAGAGAGCCGTTTTCTGCGCTTCAGATTCCGCAAATAAAATTTCATCCGTTTGAAATTGATCCAATACTGCCAAAATGCCTTCGCATTCTTTCATGAGTTGGTCCGGGTCAAAGCCATCGACCTCTATTAGTAGATGTGCGGCGTGTGTATCTTTGACTTCAATGGTATAATCGCCAGAAAATGATTGTGACCATCTCAGCGCGTTTTGTTCCATGAATTCTAGTCCACTTGGTGTGATCCCAGCCTGAAAAATAGCAGCCACCGCTTCGCAAGCTTGTGTAGCTTCATAAAACGGGACTAACATCAGTAAGTCATGTGTAGGGTGGGGTAAAAGTTTAAGAACAATTTTGGTAACAATAGCCAGCGTACCTTCTGAACCGACAATTAATTGTGTCAGGTTGTAACCAGTTGCATTTTTAAGGACATTCGCACCGGTCCACATGATGGTGCCGTCAGCTAATACTACCTCTAAATTCAGGACATAATCTTTGGTGACACCGTATTTAACAGCTTTTGGACCTCCAGAGTTTTCGGCAATGTTGCCTCCAATAAAACAAGAGCCTTTACTAGCAGGGTCGGGCGGATAAAACAAACCTTTTTCCCGGACTGCATTTTGCAATTCTTCTGTAATGACGCCAGGCTCTGTAATGACTTGTGCATTTTTGACATCAATATCGAGTATGTGGTTGAGCTTTTCAGTCGAAAGCAATACTCCGCCATGAATGGGCAGGCAGCCGCCACTTAAGCCTGTTCGGGCTCCGGCTGCTGTGACTGCAATACATTTATGATGACAATATTGCATGATTTGAGAAACTTCTTCAGCGCTATTGGGTAGCAGTACAAGACCAGGGTAGAAAACGAGGTCTTCGGTGTGATCGTGACTGTAAGCTTCTAGCTCGGCGCGTTCACTCAGGCAGCGTCCCGGAAGTAAGCGCTCAAAGTATTTCAAATCAACGTCAGAGGGTTGATTATAGGAGTCTGAAAATTGTCGTTTTTCCATAGTTGCGAACATAAGTAAAATTGCTGAATTGTTGCCGTCGGTTCTTTTTAATTTTATCTTTGAAATGAAAATGAAAAACATGTCTCAAGAAGTATATCTGATCGATGGTGTGCGAAGTGCCATCGGAAATTTCGGAGGAAGCATAGCTCCTTTGCGCGCCGATGATTTAGCAGCACAAATACTAGGTGCATTGATTGCACGCCACCCTCAACTAGATTTAAAATCCATTGAAGATGTCATTCTTGGCTGTGCCAATCAGGCCGGTGAAGACAACAGAAATGTTGCGCGCATGGCAAGTTTACTTGCTGGCTTACCTGTTGAGGTTCCGGCCGAGACAGTCAATCGTTTGTGTGCATCGGGCATGGCTGCTGCTATTCATGCAACCAGAGCCTTGCGTTTAAATGAGGGTAATTTATACATCGCCGGCGGTGTCGAACACATGACACGTGGCCCGTGGGTAATTTCAAAAACTTCCACCGCCTTTGGGCGCGATGCCCAAATGTATGACTCCTCTTTTGGTTGGCGTTTCATCAATCCAAAAATGGAAGAACTCTACGGCGTTGATAGCATGGGCATGACCGCTGAAAATTTAGCCGAAAAATATGCCATCTCAAGAGCAGATCAAGATACATTTGCAGCCTGGAGCCAGCAAAAAACAGCTGCAGCCCAAGCCAGAGGATTTTACAAGGGTGAAATTGTTCCGTTAAGCATCCCTCAAAAAAGAGGGGAGGCAGTTGTTTTTGATCAAGACGAATTTGCCCGAGCCAACACAAGCGTTGAAACACTTGTCAAGCTCAAGCCGGCATTCAAAAAAGATGGATCCGTCACGGCCGGAAATGCTTCCGGACTCAACGATGGTGCAGCTGCACTTTTGTTAGCCAACGAAACGGGTGTTCAGCAACATCAATTAAAGCCAATTGCAAAAATTCTTTCAGCTGCAGTTGCAGGCGTTGAACCTCGAATTATGGGTATTGGCCCTGTTCCAGCAAGTCAAAAAGCCTTGCAAAGAGCGGGTCTTTCGCTCGATCAAATGGATGTCATTGAAATCAATGAAGCTTTTGCTGCGCAAGTGCTTGCGTGTTCACGTGCCTTAGGTTTACAAGATCAAGATCCAAGAATTAATCCTAATGGAGGTGCCATTTCTTTAGGGCACCCACTCGGGATGTCCGGTGCGCGTTTAATTTTAACGGCTGCAAGGCAACTTCACGAAACCAAAAAGCGTTATGCGCTTGTCACAATGTGTATAGGTGTTGGTCAAGGCTACGCTGCCGTAATTGAAAGATGTTAACGTGAAATTCTGTTATTTTTTCTTTTTCATTGTTGTTCTCAGCGCTTGTAAAAAAGAGCCTACGAGCTGGAATTCAGACTGGCAAATCCCAGTATTAAAAGACACCCTTGATCTTGCTAATTATTACAACGATTCGACACTTTCTTTGAATGGATCTCAAATTGATGTTGCGCTTACCAGAACGCTCTTGGACATCGGTTTGGCAGAGCTCATTCAAATTCCAGACACCACCATTAGCCAGCAATTTCAATCGGTATTTACGGTCAATAATGTGACACCAGGTTTCACGTTTGTCAATAGTGTCAAAACACATGAATTAGATTTACAGGATATTCTGCTAAAAAAAGTGAGTATCAAGTCTGGCCGAGTCAAGTTAAAAGTATTTAATCCGCTCAATACTGATGTGCTCTATCAAGTAGAATTGCCAGGTGTTAAGCTCAATGGACAAGCCTTTGTCCAAAATTTTGTTGTAGGTGCCGGAACTGTGCAAAATCCTACAATTGCCTATGAAACCATTGATTTGAGTCAATACGACATCGATTTAGGTGGGTTGCAAGGGCTTGAATTCAATCAATTGCAATCCAAACTTACCCTAAAAACAGATCCAAACGGCCCTACAGTATCTATTTACGCCAATCAGCTTTTTAAATTTGAAGCAAGCTTTCAAGATATAGCACTGAACTATGCCACTGGCTACTTTGGTTCAACAATATTGGATCAACAACAAATATTTCATTTACCTTATCTGAATCAAGTCATTGCGGGCTCCTTAGATTTGCCAAACCTATCCATGGATGTCACTATTGAAAACGGTTTCAAAGTAGCCTTGCGCGGCCAAATTTCATCTTTGCAGGCAACCAATACTCAAGGTCAGTCAATTGCTTTGCAGGCGCCGTTAATTGGTTCCAATATGTTTCTTGCCCCTGCATTAGGTGCTTGGTCAACTTTACAGCCCAGTACAATGCAATTGCATTTTGATGCCACCAATAGTAACCTCGAAAATTACCTTGAAAACTTAGGTGCTCAACAAGAAATGGCTTACCAACTTCAAGTCAATCCATGGGGCAATACATCGGCTGGCCATGATGAAGCTTTTCCAAATAGCCGTTTAAAAGTCAAAGTAGCTGCAAGTATGCCACTCAAATTTGCCGCAGATGGCCTTACCTTACAAGATACCTTTGAGCTCAATATTCAGCAAGACATCAATAGAACCCATGTCATGTCCGGAGCCATTCTGTTGGAAGCGACCAACGCATTTCCCTTTGCTACAGATATTGTTTTGTACTTTCTAAAAGATGGTCAATTGCAACATACTGTCGTTGCCGATGCACAAATTTCAGCGGCAAATTTAGGTCAGGTTGATCCAATGGATGGCTTACAAAAAAAGAAATCGAATCTAAAAATACCACTACCCGAAGCGATTTTGAATCAAATCAATGAACTCAATCAAGTAGTTGTGCAAGCAAGTTTTGCCACCCTAGATCCAAATACAGGTTTAGCCATCATGCAAGACGTCCAAGCCAATGCTTTTTTAGCCTTCAAACTCAATTTGCAACTCAAAACTAATATCAGGCCATGAAAATAACAGCATTTGCCTTTGCGATGCTCTTCGTTGGGCTGCAAACATGGGGGCAGCGGCAACTGAGCTTTGAAGCCAACGGATTGTATAACAGCAATGCCGTGCCTAAAAAGATCCCTCAAGCATTTTTTTACGGAGGCTTTCTGGATTCTCAAACTTTGGCTACCACTTATGCATCTTTGGCTAAACGCAATGCCTTTGGCTTGCAAATGCACGCCAATTTTCAATACCGAACCAATCGCTGCGTCAGCAATAATCCTCAGAAAAAAGCTGCTTCATGGTCTTGGCTTTTTGGCGCTGGCGTTAGTCAATATACTGGTATTCAGTTCGACAAAGACGCATTTGGCTTCGTATTTCTTGGCGGAGCACCGTTTGTAGGGGATACCCTTCATTTTTCAAATTCTCGTTTGCAAAGCATGAGTTTTTCTAAATTGGGTGTTGGTGTATTCAATCCCCAAACACAAAGCGCCATACAACTCAATCTCATCGGAGTTCAGAATCTCATAGATGCCCGATTTTCCAACGCCATATGGTATCAAGACCCCGTTCAAGATTCAATTCACATTGAGCTTGATGCCAAAGGATGTTATTCAACCAGACCGCTTTCCGCGCTTGGTCTTGGCCTTGATTTAGATTATCGTTTTATATCAGAAACTGAAACAGACCCTATCATTTTTCAATTGAAAGTTGAAAATTTAGGATTTGCTTATCAAATAAAGCCCCTTGAACAAGTTCAATTGAACGGCAGTTACCACTACGGGGCCATGGATTTACAGTCACTTCAACAATTACAAACGGCAAATGCGCTTGATACTGCTTTGTCTGATCTCGGTTTTCAACGCTCTGAGCTGAATAAATGGACGCTGCTGCCCACAAGTATCCAATTGGCAAAAATGGTCAATCAAGATTCTAGTATCCGAGTACAGGCTTACTACGGCGCTCATTTTTTACTCAGACAAACCTATACGCCACTCATTTTTGCAGGGGCACATTTTTACGTCAACAAAAAATGGCAAACAGGCGTTGGTGCCGCTTATGGTGGTTTTGGAGGTCTCAGAGCCCAGGCCTACAGCGCCTTTACCTTCGAGAAGTTTCAAATTTTTCTCCGATCTGATAACGTAAGCCTAAAGAACGGAGCATCCATTTATTTGCAAGTCAAATGCGCAATATAATATTCGTTTTTCTTTTCATGAATTTGTCGGTGTTGGCTCAACAGCGCTTTTACAAATTGTATGCTGGCGCCAGTTTTGACAAAGGCGAAGATATCATTGTACTTCCTGACTCTAGTTTCGTGGTTGCAGGTACATCAGGAAGCTGGGAGCAAAATGCACAAGGTTACCTCTTGAAACTGGATCAACAAGGAAATTACCAATGGAGTCAGGCCTATGGCACACAAGAAACGGAGGAAGTTAAGCGTTTGTTTTTGCGTCCTGGACTCGGTTACTACTTGGCTGGTATGTCGCACAATGGCAACTCAGGTAGTTATGACCCGATGTTGATTTTTACAGATTTATCAGGGCAACAACAATGGGTCAAATCCTATTCAAGTCCTAGCTGGGAACGCATTCATGACGGCACTCAAACCATTGATACAGGTATGGTATTGGTTGGGGAGCGTCAGGCAGTTTTTGGTGGCTCAGCTGATGTCTTCATGATGCGCCTGAATAAAGCAGGTGATACGCTTTGGACCAAAACTTTTGGATCTGCGGGTGACGACCGCGCTGTAGCTATACAAAGACTCACCGACACCACCTATGTAATTGGTGGGGAATGGTATGTGGCTGATTCATTGATAAAAAAAGCGTTCATTGCACTTGTGCACGATAACGGTACTTTGTTGTGGCAAAACACGTTTGGTCATTACAGTGGGGCTTATCAGGTGTCAGATCTTACCCTGACCCCAAATGGAATTATGTTTGCGGGTTTTCATCAACCAAATGCTTCTAACTTTGACAACTTCTCGGGCCGAATTGGGCCAGACGGCATACTCATTGAGGAAAACGCCCAATTAGATAACTCCGGCATCATCACCAATAATCGGGTGTGTCAGGCGCAATACCTCGACCAACAGCAAAATTGTATTTTTGGCTTTCAGACCATTAATAGCTCCACTTTTCAAGACACCTTTGATTTATTTTTGGGTTATGTGGATCCATATTTTGGTTACTGGATCCCGAATTTAGCTGGTACTGTTATTTTAAATGAAGGGTTGGATCAAATCAACCAAATTAGAGCAACCGCTGATGGTGGCTATGTAGCTGTCGGCACCAACGCGAATGTTGTAGACAACCAAAACGCATTAAATGGAGGGTCCAATATTTTCGTACTAAAAATTGATTTATTAGGTGGTGGCGAAATACTTACAGATACTGTATTTACGCTCAATCAGTTAGTAAGTGTCAATGGTACTGGACCAGAACTGCAAGCATTTCAAGTTTATCCTAATCCAACAACTGGTGCTTGTCAGATATCAACGCCTTCTAATGAAACATGTCTGGTACACTTGTATGATCAGCAAGGAGCGTGTTTGCAAATTTTTGAAATGCAACACCAATACGAACTTGACCTCGATTGGTTAACAGCAGGTATCTATTTCCTAGAAGTCAATGGCTACTTTGTAAAAGTATTGAAACAATAGGCTAGGCCTTCGCTCTTCTCGACTTTTCTTTCATGAGTAAACCTAGTTCACGACTAGTTTGCCCAGCAACTGAAGTGTTTTCATCTGCTCGTCTGAGTAAATAGGGCAGTACTTCATTGACAGGGCCAAAAGGGACATATTTGGCAACTTGATAACCGGCATCGGATAAATTGTAAGAAATATGATCTGACATCCCGAGCAGCTGTGCAAAATAAAATTGTGGATCTTGTGCTTCTAAAGCGGCCTTGTTTAAAAGTGTCGTTAAGAGCATCGAACTTTCTTCGTTATGGGTGCCGGCACAAACTGAAAATACATCTTTATGAGTTACAAGAATTTCAAGAGCGGCATTGTAATCGTTGTCTGTGCTCGCTTTGTCAGGTTGAATAGGAGAGGGGTAGCCTAATTCTTTGGCTCTGGCACGTTCTTTTTCCATATAGGCACCGCGCACCAATTTTACCCCATAGAAAATGCCATCTTTTTTGGCGCGTTCATATTCTGCTTTTAAATAAGCAAGTCTATCGTGGCGATACATCTGAATAGTATTGTAGACAATACATTTAGATTGATTGTATTTACACATCATGTCGTAGGTCCATTGATCAATGGCGGTCTGGATCCAGGTTTCTTCTGCATCTATGAATAAACGCGTTTGATGCTGAGCTGCTGCTGCGCAAATGCGATCAATGCGATCAATAATTGCAGCAATTCCTTGGGTTTGTTCTTCGGTGTAAGCTTTGAAAACCTCGCCTTTGCGCTGTGCACGTAAACGACTTGATTCTAGTTCAATTAAATGATGTTGGCCAATACCTGTTACTTTAAATACGGCAAAAGGTATGCGTTTATCAGTTGCAGATTTTTCAATTGTTTGAATGATGATTTGTGTCGTTTGTTCGAAGTCTTCTTCTTGGGTTTTGCCTTCAACGGAATAATCCAAGATTGTACCGATACCAAAAGAGCTTAGACTTTCAATGGCTGTATCACATTCTTGAATTGTTTCTCCGCCACAAAATTGCTTGAAAATTGTTTTTTTAATCAGACCCTGAATGGGAAGCTTAAGGCGCAGTGCGAAAGGGGTGAGAACCTTTGCCATTTTGACTAAACGTGGCCAGCCGATGATTTTAAAAAGTAGATAAGCTCGTTGAAGATCTTGTTTATTTTTGGATCGAAATGCAATTTCCGTGTTGTCGAAAGATATCATGGTTCAAAAATACTTGGTTTTTGCTCTTCTT
>JBJTCG010000053.1:0-7259 GCA_046091725.1 Flavobacteriales bacterium
CACTGTCTGAGCTTTTTGTGTGATTTTTGAAAATTGATAAGGCTGAAATCGGACTTCTAAATCTGCTTCAATAGCTATTTCCAGTGTTGCATTGATTTTAATTTGTCGCTGGCGGGCATCAATGCTGCGTTTTTTCCAACGGTATTGAAACTGATCTTGATCTTTTAGTCGAAGCTCTTTACGAATTTTTTGCGCAAGGAAAAGTTCGTCTTGGGCTTGTTCAGGGGTGCAAGTAAATTGCAATTGAGTTGTCATCCTTCAAAAATCATTGAAAAATACCAGGCCCGGTTATAAAGCTGATCAATGGGGTTTGAAACCGGTGTGTAATCTTGTATAAAGCTACTTTTAAAGCCATGACTATATTTGAGTTCTAAGCCAAATTTGAAATAGGGTGCAAAAAATTCGATGCCCGCGCCAATTTGGCCTTGCCAATCGTTCTTTTTGATTTTGACATAGGGGTCATAAAAATTTTGAGAGGCATCTTGCTGGGACTGCAAATCGATAGAATATTGCATGCCGAAAAGTGAATAGGCTGTAAAGTTATTGTATCGTTTGGTCCTGAATTGCAACATCATGGGGAACTCAAGATTCGTGGAGTTGACACGTTGTTCTCCGTAGCCATTTGCAAACCAAATGGTGTCAAGACTCTTGTATTGCAAGACTCGTTCTTGGAAAGATAGGGTAGGAATCAAGCGAAAACGAATGGTTGGAGTGCCTAATTTAATGGTTGTCAAAATGCCGAGTTGGCCACCAGGTTGGGCTTGATTGGTTAAGGAAAGTAGTTGATACTGGCTATAAGCGTTCATCTTGGGCATGACCGTAAAATCAGAGGTATTTACGCCCAACATGAAACCAAAATGAATATAGCGCTTGTCAAAATTTTTATAGCGCTGTTGTTTTTGGGATTGTGCATGAATGCCCAACGCAACAAACAAAAATATGACGGCTAAAAAACGCATGCGCAATAAACGAAATGTGTATGAATTTATTGTAAAACAGGCTTTTGTCCAACGTAAATACTGGCAATACCTCCGCTGAGTCTGATCGTATTTTTGCTTTGAAACCCAACTTTTTGCATGACGGCTTCAAAAGCAGCTCCTTCAGGGAATACAGCCACGCTTTCAGGTAGATAAGTATAAGCTCTTTCATCTTTGGAAATGTATTTACCAAACAATGGAATCAGGACATTTGAATAAAATGAGAAAAGTTGCTTGATTGGAAATGTTTTAGGTTTTGAAAATTCTAGCACAACAGCGGTTCCACCTGGTTTGAGTACGCGCAACATTTCGGACAAACCTTTCTCCAGATTCTCAAAATTTCTGACGCCAAAGCCAACTGTAATGGCATCAAAAGTGGCAGTTTCGAAGGGCATGTTTTCAGAATCGCCAAGTTGCATGTCAATGATATGATCGTAGGCTCTTTTTTTCATTTTTGTTTTACCTACCTCGAGCATGCCTGAGGAGATATCCATCCCAATAATTTTTGTAGGTTGAAGCTTGAGCGCAGCAATAGCGAAGTCTCCGGTGCCAGTAGCGAGGTCAAGGATGATTTTTGGCTCCTGACTTTTGAGTTGTTTCACTGCTTTTTTACGCCAAAGGTGGTCGATGCCTAAAGACAAGAAGTGGTTGAGAAAATCGTAATTGGCAGAAATGTTATTGAACATTTGAGCTACTTCTTCTTTTTTTGTTTTCCCGGAGTCGTAGGGTTTGACTACTTTTTCAGACATAGTTATGATAATTTTTGAAGCGCTTCTTCAAGTAAAAGTTCTTTGTTGACACTGACCACACCTGGGCTTTCACAGACCAAACCACCAGCAAGGTTGGCAATGGCAGCAATTTGTTGAGCTGAGGCTTTGCAAATAAGGCATAAGCTGGCCGTTGCAATGACGGTGTCGCCAGCTCCTGAAACATCGGCAATGTTGCGTAGGTGTGCGGCTTGTTTCCAATGATTTTGACCATCAAAAAGCTGAACGCCATGCTCGGACAAGGTTACAAAAGTATATTGATTACCGAGGTGTTGTTGTAGTGAAGCCAAGGCAGTGTCCAATGATTCCGGACTTTTATTGTAATCAAAATTGAGTGCCAAACCTTCTTGTAGCTCTTTCAAGTTTGGTTTGAAGAGCGTACAATTTCGAAAACTCAAGAAATTTTTCTTTTTGGGGTCTACACAGGTTGGAATTTTTCTTGAATTTGCTTGTTCAATGATCCAAGAAATAAGTGGTTCACTCAGTACACCTTTGTTGTAATCTTCTAGGATAATGCCGTCAATACCTTGCGCAAAATGTTGCAAAATGGCAGCCTGAATTGCAGAAGTCTCTTGCTCATTTAGGTCGTGCTGATCTTCGGTGTCAATGCGCAAAAGTTGCTTACTGTTTGAGAGTACTCTTGTTTTGATCGTTGTTTTTCTAGTGGCGGTAGTAATAATCGCGCTTGTGTCGAGTTGTGCAGCACGAAATAAAGAGAGGAGTTCTGCACCAGCTTGGTCTTGTCCAATAACACTTGCAATGAGTGGTGTGGCTCCGAGTGCTTGAAGATTAAGTGCTACATTTCCAGCTCCACCAATTCGTTTTTCATCAGATTTGAAATCTAGTACAGGGACCGGCGCTTCTGGGCTCATGCGATTCACGACGCCATGTAAATAGGCGTCAGTCATGACATCGCCTACAACTAATACGCGTTTGCCGTTGAATGATTCAAAAAGCGCCTCTAGGGTCATGTTAGTTGAGTTTTGCGAGAGCTGCAGCGATGCGATCTACAGCTTTTTGGAGTGTTTCTTCTGAGGCTGCATAGCTGATGCGAAAGCAATTTGGATCTCCGAATGCGGCTCCGCCTACACAAGCAACCAAAGCATCTTCAAGAAGGTACATGCAAAGTTCATCGGAGTTTGAAATGGTTTTGCCATTGACTGTTTTGCCAAAATAGGCCGAACAATCAGGGAAAACATAAAACGCGCCGCCCGGATTATTTACTTTAAGACCTGCAATATTTCTTAAGCCCTTGAGCACCAAATTTCTTCTGCTTTCAAAAGCGGCTATCATGTCTTTTAAAATACTTGGATCTGCATCCATGGCTGCTATTGTTGCGCGTTGGGTAATCGAGCAAGTGGCAGAAGTAAATTGTCCTTGTACTTTGTCACAAGCAGCGGCAATTGCCTTTGGGGCTCCGATATATCCGAGTCTCCAGCCGGTCATGGCCCAAGCTTTCGACACGCCATTTACAGTAACGACTTGATCGTATATTTCAGGGAATTGCGCCAAGCTTTCGTGCTTTCCAATGAAATTGATGTGTTCGTAAATTTCATCGCTCATGGCAATTACATGAGGGTACTTTGCTAAGACGCGTGCGATGTCTTGTAATTCTTCTTTGGTATACACTGAACCAGTTGGGTTGCAAGGCGTAGAAAACATGAGCATTTTGGTCTTTGGCGTAATTGCGGCTTCGAGGTCTGCACCTGAAATTTTAAAATCTTTGTCAATTCCGGCAGAAATGACCACTGGAACTCCTTCAGCAACTTTTACGATTTCAAGATAAGAAACCCAGTAGGGTGCAGGGATGATCACTTCGTCACCCGGATTGATGAGGCTTAGGACTAAATTAGCAATGCTTTGCTTGGCACCTGTTGATACAACAATTTGATCTTTCGAATACGTGAGGTTGTTGTCTCGGAGAAATTTCCTGGAAATGCTTTCGCGGAGGTCGTCATAGCCAGGTACTGGGGTGTAGGTTGTGTAGTTGTCTTTTAAGGCTTGTACAGCCGCATCTTTAATAAACTCGGGTGTATTGAAATCAGGCTCGCCTAAAGACAATGAAATGACGTCTTTTCCTTGTAGTTTAAGTTCTCGACTTTTTTTAGCCATGGCGATGGTCGCGGACTCTTCCATGGCGAGTAAACGCTCAGATAATTGGATCATAATGGGTATTTGTACAAAGGTACTAAAATGCACGGAATTGACTTATCTTTGTGACATGCGTATTGATATCATTACTGTACTTCCTCAGTTGCTCGAAAGTCCTTTTGCCGCTTCCATCATGCAGCGTGCCCAAGACAAAGGATTAGCGCAAATATTTGTGCACAATTTACGCGATTATGCTGACAACAAACACCGCAATGTAGACGATTATCAATACGGTGGTGGGGCAGGTATGGTCATGAGCGTTGAGCCCATCTCGAAGGCCATCGAAAAATTGAAAGCAGAACGTCATTATGACGACATCATTTACATGACCCCTGATGGCACTGTTTTAGACCAAGCTATTTGCAATCAGCTGTCTTTGAAACAAAATATCATCATTTTGTGTGGTCATTACAAAGGAGTTGATCAGCGCATCCGCGATTTGTACATTACCAAAGAAATTTCAATTGGATCTTATGTGTTAAGTGGAGGAGAGCTTGCTGCTGCCATCGTGGTTGATGCAGTTGTGCGCCTAATTCCGGGAGTATTGAATGACGAAACATCCGCACTCACAGACTCTTTCCAAGACAATCTATTAGCACCGCCTGTATATACCAGGCCACCAGAATTTATGGGCTTGAAAGTTCCTGAAGTCTTATTGAGTGGCAATCCAAAAGATGTTGCGGCATGGCGTGAGGCACAAGCCTACGAAAGAACCAAGGATCGTAGACCCGATTTATTGGAAGATTAATTTCATTTTGCGCGTCTGCTACAATTAAAGTTAATCTTCTAATATTTGAAGGTTGGCAAAGCGCAACAACACCGTTTTAGAGCCGTGTTGAGGAAAGAAAATAGTAGCTTTTTTGTCAGGTCCAGCGCCTTCTATCTTGAGCACCTTTCCTTTTCCAAAGCGGTCATGTGAAACGTTTGTCCCGACCATTAGTTGTTCGTGAACAGCATCGTTGTTTGATGGCCTGGCATTTGTTGTTTGGCTCACTTCTTTTAAGGAGCGTAATTTTGGAGCAGGCCCACCAAGCGGTTTGTTGAGCCCCCCGCTGAAGCCGCGATCAATTGCACCGGAACCCATTAAGGAACGACCAGCACTACTGCGATTTATAGATTCAAATTGCAAGTATTGCGGATCGATTTCATCAATAAAGCGTGAAGATTCACACATAATTGGTTGCCCCCAAGTAAAACGACTGGTTGCGTAGGATAACATGCAGCTTTTCATGCCACGTGTGATTGCTACATAAAATAAGCGCCTTTCTTCTTCGAGTTCAGACCTAGAATTGAGTGCCATCTGGGAAGGAAACAAGTTTTCTTCGAGCCCCACGATAAAAATATGAGGAAACTCGAGCCCTTTACTGGAGTGGATGGTCATCAGGCTGATGTGATTGCGCTCTTCTGGGTTTTCTTGATCTGCATCGGTAAGTAAGGCGACATCTACCATGAAATCAGCGAGCGTTCGGAGCGTTCCGTCTTCGTTTCCTTTGACAAATTCTTGAATACCCGCCAAGAGTTCTTCGACGTTTTGAAAGCGCTCGACTTCTTCTGGGCCCTTGTCTTTCTCAGAAATGAGTTCGCGGATAATTCCTGAAGATTTGGCGATGCGGTCGGCTAGGGTAAAGGCATCTACTTTTTCGAGTTCGGCACCAAAACTATCGATCATGGTAACGAATTCGTAAATTTTACTCCTTGCCGCAGACCCAACATCGGCCGGAAATCGGTTAAAATCTTTCACGACCTCCCAAATACTGGTGCTGTATTTATTGGCTGCAATAATGAGGTTTTCTACGGTCGTTTTGCCAATGCCGCGCTTTGGATAGTTGATGACACGTTTGAAAGCTTCTTCGTCATGCGGATTGGCTGCCAAGCGGAAATATGCCAGAAGGTCTTTGATCTCCCTGCGTTGGTAAAAGGATAGCCCGCCATAAATTTTGTAAGGTAAATTGAGTTTACGCAAAGCTTCCTCAAAGGCCCGTGATTGTTTGTTGGTACGGTATAAAATAGCGTAATCCTGAAAGCGTCCACCTTCGGCGGTTTTCTTTTCAAATATGGCTTGAGCAATGCTGCGACCTTCTTCGTTGTCTGTGAGTGAACGCAATACTTTTATTTTGCCACCCTCTTGATTGTCTGTCCAAACCGTTTTAAAAATTTGGTCTTTGTTTTTTTTAATAACACTGTTTGCCGCCTCTACGATATTTTTGGTGCTGCGGTAGTTTTGGTCGAGCTTGTAGAGTGCAAAATCTGGGTAATCATATCTGAAATTGAGGATGTTTTCGATGTTGGCACCTCTAAATGAATAAATACTTTGAGCGTCATCGCCAACGACACAAATATTCTGATATGCTGCGGCAAGTTTTTTGACTATCAAGTATTGGGCATAGTTGGTGTCTTGGTACTCGTCGACTAAAATGTATTGAAACTTTTGTTGGTAATAGTGTAAGACATCAGGGAAGTCACGCATCAGGACGTTGGTGAAATACAAGAGGTCATCGAAGTCCATGGCGCCTGCCTTCTGACAACGATTGGCATAGGCTTGGAATACTTTGCCGATTTCTGGCCTGCGCGCTTGTTTGTCTTCCAGCTGAATTTCTTCGTTGGCCAAATAAGCCTCAGGTGAAATAAGGTTGTTTTTGGCGGCTGAAATTCTACCAAATACCATGCTTGGCTTGTAGGTTTTATCGTCTAGATTGAATTCTTTAATGATGTCTTTGATGAGGCTTTTTGAGTCTTGGGTGTCGTAGATGGTGAAATTATTCGGAAACCCAATGCGTTCTGCATTGAAGCGCAGTATTTTAGAAAAGACGGAGTGAAAAGTCCCCATCGAAATATTTTTAGCTTCAGCGCCCCCAACTATTTGACCAATTCTTTCGGTCATTTCTTTGGCTGCTTTATTGGTAAAAGTGAGTGCTAAAATATTAAATGGATCGACACCTTGCTCCATCATGTGTGCAATGCGATAGGTGAGCACGCGGGTTTTGCCAGAGCCAGCGCCAGCGATGACCATAATTGGCCCATAGATGTGTTCAACGGCAACCCGTTGACTTTCGTTTAATTCGTCTAAGTATGACATGGAAAATTACTGTTCTCAAAAGTAGTGTTTTCAAGCGCTAAGAATCCATATAAAAAGCAGTATTTTTGCACAAAATTTAGGCGTGCCCAGAATCTGTTTCAAAGAGCGAAACTAAAGCACCATATTTACGTAAAGAACTCGGTTATTATTTGAAAAACACATGAGAACAAAATACATCGATCTTATTGACCAAACCTTTGATTTTCCTCAAAACGAGTTCTTCCTGCGCGAAGATCGCTTGTTTTTCCACGGAATTGACCTCATGCGTTTGGTTCATGAACATGGTAC